>JAIOJU010000161.1 GCA_019911765.1 Thiobacillus sp. | reverse complement strand
ATCGTCGTCGGCCTGATCGGCGAACGCGGCCGCGAGGTCAAGGAATTCATCGAACAGATTCTGGGCGAGGAAGGCCTGGCCCGCGCGGTTGTCGTGGCTGCGCCCGCCGACACGCCCCCGCTGGTGCGGCTGCAGGGTGCGGCCTATGCCACCTCCATCGCCGAGCATTTCCGCGACCAGGGCAAGAACGTGCTGCTGATCATGGATTCGCTCACCCGCTATGCCATGGCACAGCGTGAAATCGCCCTGGCCATCGGCGAGCCGCCGGCCACCAAGGGCTATCCGCCTTCGGTCTTCGCCAAGCTGCCCGCCCTGGTCGAGCGGGCCGGCAACGGCAAGGAAGGCGGCGGCTCCATCACCGCGTTCTATACCGTGCTCACCGAGGGGGATGACCAGCAGGACCCGATCGCCGATGCGGCACGTGCCATTCTGGATGGCCACATCGTGCTGGATCGAGCACTCGCCGAAAGCGGCCACTACCCGGCCATCAACATCGAACAATCCATCAGCCGCGCCATGCACAGCATCACGACGATGGAGCAGCAGCAACTCGCCCGCCGCCTGAAAAAACTGTATTCGCGCTACGAGCGCAGCCGCGACCTGATCAATGTCGGCGCATACGCAAGCGGTACCGACCCCTTGCTGGATGAGGCCATCAAGCTGCAGACCAGCATCGAGGCCTTTCTCCAGCAAAACATTCACGAGCGTTCGGACGTCCAGGAAAGCCTGGACGAACTCGCCGCAGTCTTTCATTAACCTCGACGAGCACGATATTAAATGGCCAGTCCCTCCGCCCTCAGCACCCTGATCGATCTTGCGAACAAGGAAACGGACGAAGCTGCCAAGCGGCTGGGGACGGCATTGCATCTCAGCGAAGAAGCCGGCCAGAAACTCGATTTGTTGCTGCAATACCGCAATGACTATGCGGAGCGTTATCAGACCACGATGGCCACCGGTATCAGCGCGACACAAATCAACAACTATCAGGTGTTCATCCACAAGCTCGACAACGCAATTGCCGGCCAGCAAAAAGTCGTGGCCGATGCCGCCCAGCGGGCCGATCAGGCACGTACTGCCTGGATTGCCTGCGAGCAAAAGAAAATGTCGTTCGTCACCTTGTCTGATCGCGCGAACAAGGAAAGCGCACGCCGCGAATTGTGGCGTGACCAGAAGCAGAATGACGAGCACGCCGCCCGTCGTACGCAGCACAAACCTCACCATTCCTGAAATTGGACAGCCACCATGAACGCGACGCCATCGATCAACACCAATCCAGTCAATACAGTTCAGTCCGCTGCTTCAGGCAAGCCTCAGGACACGGCTGCAGACGTACCGTTCAACCAGGTGCTGTCCAGCGAAATGGCTCAAAAGCGGAGCGAAATGGCTCAAAAGCGGAGTGAAAACGGTTCCCCGGAAAAAACCGATGTTGATTCCAGCGCAACCGATCCCAACGTAAAGCCTGCAGCAGTAGCGACAGATGCCGACACATTGGCCTCCGAGGCACAGGAGGCGCAAACGCTCGTCTTCCCGGTGATGCCTGAAACACTGCTTGCGCTGGCCATTCCCCCTGATGCATTAAAGGCCGTTCCGGCCAGTGGAAATGACATACCGGTCGATCAGCCACTTTCCCTGGATGTGGATGCTTCAACATCTGGTGACAAGGGCCGGTCCGCACCATTTCAGGCTGGGCAGTTACCCGACGAAACCGTAGATGTGCAGCAACCCGACACGGCACCTGTCGGCAAGGCCAAACTTCAAGCTGCCACACAGGCGGCTACAACGGTGGCGACCCAGGCCCAAGCCCAGACCCAGGCCACTTCCACTGCGTCTGCGTCTGCGTCTACATCTGCGTCTGCGTCTATTTCCGCTTCTGCTTCTGCTTCTGCTTCTGCTTCTATTTCCGCTTCTGCCTCGGCAACGTCCTCGGCAACAGCCTTTGCCGGTCAGCTGGCTGCAGCCACCCAGGCCGACACGCTGAAAACCAAAGAGCCACCTGCCGAGCTCATGAGCAGCGCGGCCATGCGCCCGACAACACAGGCTGCATTCAACCTCCCGAGCATCGATCCGCTTGCCTCCAACAAGCTGGCCCCATCGGTGGGTACAAGCGCATGGAGCCAGGCGCTGGGCGACAAGGTTGTATGGATGGCAGCAGGTGCCCAGCAAACGGCCTCGCTCACGCTGAATCCGCCCAACATGGGCCCATTGCAGATTGTGCTGAACATCACGAACGACCAGGCTACGGCCAGCTTTTTTTCGGCCCAGCCCGAGGTTCGTCAGGCTCTGGAGGCCGCATTCCCCAAACTGCGCGAAATGATGAATGAAGCCGGAATTCAGTTGGGACAGGCAACAGTAGGGGCCGAGAATCCTCGTCAGAACGACCCCTCTGATCGCCAGGCTCAGCGGCTCGCCGCACCGTTCAACGTGACTGACGACGGGGTTGCCATCGGCCAGTTATCGCCCAACGCTGTAATCCAGCACTCCGGCCGGGGCCTAGTCGACACCTTTGCCTGACATGAACCGCCATCGGCCTGCTTCCCATCCTCGACCAAAATGGGCTCATGGCCAGGCCACATGGTGTGCTGCAGCGCGCCAGGCAAGGCACAAAGCCAATTTTGACGTGGGAAGGGAATAAACGATATGCGTCCCTTTTCTCCCTCTTTTCCCCGCATCGAAGCCATTTGTTTTTTTTGATAATGACAAACATCAGCACACCAATATTCAAGTAGAGGATTTTTACCGATGTCCGAATCTGCCGAAGCCGCCGAATCTGCCGAAGCTGCTCCAGCCAAAAGCTCGAAAAAAATGCTGTTCATCATCATTGGAGTCGTCGTGCTTCTGGGTGGTGGGGGCACGGCTGCCTGGCTGATGACCCAGGGCGGTCATGGCGACAAGGAAGCACACGTCGAACCGCCGAAGCCGCCCGTGTTCATCCCGCTCGAGACATTCACCGTCAACCTGCAGGGCAGCGAACAGTACCTGCAAACCGACATCACCCTGCAAGTGGCTGACCAGGCCCAGATCGATGCCATCAAGCTATACATGCCACTCGTACGCAGCCGTCTGCTGGGCCTGCTTTCAAGCAAGCAGGCGGACGAGCTGTACACACCGGAAGGCAAGAAAAAACTGATACAGGAAATCGTTGCGCAGATGAAAAAGCCGTTTCACCCCAATGGCAAGCCCCAGGACGTGAACGATGTCCTGTTCACCTCATTCGTGATCCAGTAAAGCTCGCTCATGGCCGACAATTTTCTCTCTCAGGATGAAGTCGATGCCCTGCTGAAGGGCGTCACGGGGGAAGCCGACGAGGCGCCGGCCGAGGTACAGGACCCCACTGTTGCACGGCCTTATAACCTCGCCACCCAGGAACGCATCGTGCGGGGCAGGATGCCTACGCTCGAAATCATCAACGAGCGTTTCGCACGACAACTCCGCATCGGCCTCTACAACTTCATCCGGCGTGCAGTGGAAATTTCGGTCGGCCCGATCCGGGTTACAAAATACAGCGAATTCATCCGCAATCTGGTCGTCCCGACGAATCTGAATCTGGTGCACATCAAGCCCCTGCGTGGCACGGCACTGATGATTTTCAACCCGGATCTGGTATTCCTGATCATCGACAATCTGTTCGGTGGAGATGGCCGGTTCCATACCCGCGTCGAAGGCCGTGATTTCACGCAAACCGAACAACGCATCATCCAGCGCGTATTGAATGTCGTGTTTGAATCGTATGCCAAGTCCTGGGAACCGATCTACCCGATCGAATTCGAATACATCCGCTCGGAGATGAACACCCAGTTCACCAGTATCGCCACGCCGAACGAGGTGGTTGTCAGCATGACCTTTGCCATCGAACTCGGCCAGGTCAGCGGCGAAATGCACTTCTGCCTGCCCTATTCAATGATCGAGCCGATCAAGGATTTGCTGACCAGCAGCCTGCAGGCCGAGAACCTGGAAGTGGACAAGCGCTGGATCCAGCTGATGCGGCAACAGATCCAGCTGGCCGAAGTTGAAATCATTGCGAACCTTGGCACGGCCGATGTCAGCCTGCGCGACCTCGTCAACATGAAAGTGGGCGACATCATCCCCCTGGAAATCCCCAAAACAGTTGAAGCCACCGTGGATGGGATACCCGTGATGGAGTGCGCATACGGAAAATTCAACGGCCAATACACCCTGCGCGTCGAGAAGCTGTTATCCAACTCTGCGCCCACCCCGAAAACAGGAGACCAACATGTCTGAAGACACTCAAACTATCGCCGAGGACGATTGGGCAGCGGCGATGGCCGAACAGACCGCACCGGCCGCTGCCGCAACTGCCAGCACGGATGTCTTCCAGGAACTCTCCGGAACAACCACGCCTGGCGGCGCCACCCATGACATCGACTTCATTCTGGACATCCCGGTTCTGCTGACCGTCGAGCTGGGACGCACCAAGATCGCCATCAAGAACCTGCTCCAGCTTGCCCAGGGTTCGGTCGTCGAACTCGATGGTCTGGCAGGTGAACCCATGGATGTTCTGGTCAATGGCTGCCTGATCGCCCAGGGCGAAGTGGTCGTGGTGAACGACAAGTTCGGCGTACGTCTGACAGACATCATCACACCCGCCGAGCGGATCCGGAAACTCAACAAATGATGCGTCGCGCATGTGTCACCTGGATGCTTCTGGCTCTGCCGCTGCTGGCCCGGGCGGCCGACACGCCGGCACCGGCCGTTTCATCTGCAGGCAGCCTGCTTCAGGTATTCATCGGTCTGGTGGCCGTGCTGCTGCTCATCGTGGCAACGGCCTGGGCGGCCAAGCGCATGGGCGTCAGTGGCGGCAGCTCATCTGGCCTGTTGCATGTGGTCAGCAGCACCTCCGTCGGTGCCCGCGAGCGCGTCGTGGTGGTTGAAATCGGTGAATCCTGGCTGGTGGTCGGCGTAACCCCCAGCAGCATCAATGGCCTGATGACTTTGCCCAAGGGTGAACTCCCCTCACCCAGGAGTACTTCACTCAATACAAACTTCGCCGCACGCCTACAGCACATGATCGAGAAACGCCGTGACAAGTAAGCCACATCAGTTGATGCCAGCAGCATTCATGCTCATTGCCCTGGCACTGCCTTCGCTGGCACTGGCCCAGAGTGCAGGCCTGCCGGCATTTACCAGCACCCCTGCGGCAGGCGGCGGACAAAGCTACACCCTGAGCCTGCAAACCCTGCTGTTCCTCACATCGCTGTCGTTCCTGCCGGCAGCCTTGCTGATGATGACCAGCTTCACCCGTATCATCATCGTGCTGTCGCTGCTGCGTCATGCACTGGGAACCCAGTCTTCCCCGCCCAATCAGGTGCTGATTGGTCTGGCCCTGTTTCTGAGTCTTTTCGTGATGGGGCCCACGCTGGACAAGGTCTATGTCGAAGCCTATCAGCCGCTGTCCGAAAACCGCATCCAGATGGGGGAGGCCCTGGAAAAGGGCGCTGTTCCCATGCGGGCATTCATGCTCAAGCAAACGCGTGAAACCGACCTGGCCCTGTTTGTGAAAATGTCAGGATCTGCTCCAATGAAAACAGCAGCCGACATCCCCATGCGCGTCCTGATTCCGGCCTACATTACCAGCGAGCTCAAAACCGCCTTCCAGATTGGTTTTGCCGTATTCATACCCTTCCTCATCATCGACATGGTCGTCGCCAGTGTTCTGATGGCAATGGGCATGATGATGGTGTCGCCCGCCATCGTGTCCCTGCCGTTCAAGATCATTCTGTTTGTACTGGTCGACGGCTGGAATCTGCTGCTGGGCTCGCTAGCCCAGAGCTTCTACTAGCTGGAAAAGACCCGCCATGACACCCGAAAGTGTAATGACCATAGGCCGTACCGCACTGGAAATCACGGTGCTGGTCGCCTCGCCTGTCCTGCTGGTCACGCTGGTGGTGGGCCTGGTTGTCAGTGTGTTTCAGGCCGCCACCCAGATCAATGATCCCAGTCTTTCCTTCATCCCCAAGGTCCTTGCCGTACTGGCCACCTTTGCCCTGGCCGGACCCTGGATGCTGACCGTGATGACCGACTACATGCGACGCGTATTGACCGATTTGCCCGGGATCATCGGCTGAAGCCGACTGATCCACACCCCTCATGATCAGCCTGACCGATGCCCAGCTCAACGCCTGGCTGATCAACTTTATCTGGCCGCTCACGCGTATTCTCGGCCTGCTCATGGTGGCGCCCGTGTTTGGCCACCGCTCGGTCCCCCGGAGCGTCAAGATCGGACTCGGTGTATTCATCGCCCTGATCATTGCTCCCACCCTGCCCCCGATGCCGGATATTGGGCTGGGATCCTGGCACGGCCTGCTCATCCTGGTTCAACAACTGCTCATCGGCA
Source organism: Thiobacillus sp. (assembly GCA_019911765.1). Classification (GTDB taxonomy): domain Bacteria; phylum Pseudomonadota; class Gammaproteobacteria; order Burkholderiales; family Thiobacillaceae; genus Thiobacillus. The sequence continues at coordinate 9,451 of JAIOJU010000161.1, read as the reverse complement.
TTGGCATCGGCTTCATCATGCGCATCATATTTACGGCGGTGGATGCCGCAGGTGAAATCATCGGCCTGCAGATGGGCCTGGGATTCGCATCATTCTTCGACCCGCAAAGTGCCGGCCAGACACAGGTGCTGGCCCGCTTTTTAAACATGCTGGCCTTATTGCTTTTCATGGCAGTGAACGCACACCTGCTGATGCTTGGCGTGCTGGTTGAAAGCTTCCAGATTCTGCCCGTCAGCCCCCAGCCATTGGCCAGCGCCGGGTTCTTCAATGTGGCGTCCTACGGCTCCAGCGTGTTCTCGATTGGCCTGCAACTGGCGTTGCCTCTGATCGCCATTCTGCTGATGACCAACCTGGCACTCGGCATCCTCACCCGCTCCGCGCCCCAATTGAACATCTTTGCAATTGGCTTCCCGATCACGCTGGGCGTGGGCCTGATCATGCTTGACCTGACCCTGCCCTACTTTGCACCCCAGTTCGAAAACATGATTCAGAACGGGCTCAAGGACATGATCATGGTGCTGAATACACTCCGCGCCGGCGGCGCCTGATCCATTCAAACCCGAAGCTGCAGCGGTACCCGCCTGATGCAACAAACCGCTTCCACAAATAAAAATGACCTGCTTGTCAGGCAGGCCAGTTTTCGTTCAGGCCAAACAGCCTGGAATATCTGAAAATCAGAAGCCGAGGCTGTCCAGCAGGTCGTCCACCTGCTCCTGATCAACCACCACATCGTTGCTGTTCGCCGGATTGATCTGTGGCCCGTTCAGCAAACTGCACTTGGCATCACGCTTGACCTCTTCGGGTGCATAATCAACCAGCAGTTGAACCAGCTGCTTTTCCAGTCCCTGGGCCAGATCGGCAATCTTTCGAATCACCTGTCCGGTCAAATCCTGGAAATCCTGCGCCATCATGATGTCAAGCAATTGCTGCTTGGTCGCGGCCGTATCGCCACGTATGGATGAAAGGCATTGCATGGACAACGTGGCCATATCACGGTAGTTCGCCTCCGAAAACGGCGCATTCAACGTGGTCTGCCAGCCTTGCAGCACTTCATTCGCACTTGCTTCCACCCGATCCTGCAAGGGAATGGCGGCATCGGTCGCATTGAGCACGCGCTGTGCAGCCTGCTCGGTCATTCGGACCACATAGTTGAGGCGGTCACGCACATCGGGAATATCCACGGTCGCGGTTGCCAGGACTTTATCGAATCCCAGCTCACGCAGGTTGTCGTGCAGGTTCCGCGTCATTTGGCCCACACGTATCAGCATGGCCATGTTTTCAGACATATCCGAATCGACAGAAACGGAATTCGCAGATTGAAACTGCTGGGTGTCCACGTCAGGCCCCCGTTTTCTCAAGTTTTTCGAATATCTTGCTGAGCTTTTCGTCGAGCGTCGCGGCAGTAAACGGCTTGACCACATAGCCGTTTGCACCCGCCTGAGCTGCTGCGATGATGTTTTCCTTTTTGGCCTCGGCTGTCACCATCAACACCGGCAGCTTGGACAGGGCCGCGTCGGCACGTATATTTTGCAGCATGGTCAGGCCATCCATGTTGGGCATATTCCAGTCGGAGACGACAAAATCGAAAGAACCTGCCCGCAGCTTGGCCAGGCCATCCGCGCCATCCTCTGCTTCCTCGACGTTTGCGTACCCCAATTCCTTGAGCAAATTTCGCACGATGCGGCGCATCGTTGAGAAATCATCCACTACCAAAAATCTCGTGTTCGGATCAGCCATACAAAACTCCATTGATGCAATTCATTGTTAATCGATTAATCGGCAGTGCACAGTCAAACTTAAGCAAACCCGCACCAGTAAACGCGGGCCAGACAGGCTTCAAACCCGCATGGCCCGGCTGCCCTGGGACGCGAAGAATTCGAGTACGCGGGCGGGCAAGTCATGCAGAGGGGCGACTTCATGCGTGGCCCCGATTGCAATCGCCTCTTTCGGCATGCCGAACACCACGCACGACGCTTCATCCTGGGCCAGGTTATAGGCACCTGCATTTTTCATTTCCAGCATCCCGGCTGCACCATCCTTACCCATGCCGGTGAGGATAACCCCCACTGCGTTCTTGCCCGCATTGACTGCAGCAGAGTGAAACAGGACATCGACCGATGGACGGTGGCGGTTGACTGGCGGCCCCAGATCAAGCCTGGTCATGTAATTTGCACCGCTGCGCACCAATTGCAAATGAGCGTGTCCTGGCGCCAGATACGCATGCCCCGGCAATACCCGCTCCCCACCCTCGGCTTCCTTGACGGAAATCCTGCTGAGCTTGTCGAGCCGATTGGCAAAAGAATGTGTGAATCCCGGCGGCATATGCTGGGTAATGAGTATGCCGGGGCTGTCCGGCGGCAATTGCACCAGAAATTCCTTGATCGCTTCGGTCCCGCCGGTTGATGCCCCTATGATGATCAGCTTTTCGCTGCTGGTGAGCGGGTTGCGCACATGCGCCAGCGCAGTCCCTGCTGCCGCCTGTTTCCCCGCCATGGCCGAAAGCGCTTTCACCCTGGCTCGCGAGGCGACACGGATCTTGTCCGTGATGAGTTCGGTGTATTCATGCAGACCGCTCTGAATGGAAGCCTTGGGTTTGGTCACAAAATCCACTGCGCCCAGTTCCAGCGCACGCATGGTGATCTCCGACCCCCGCTCGGTCAGTGACGACACCATGACCACAGGCATCGGGCGCAGGCGCATCAATCGCTCCAGAAAATCCAGACCGTCCATTCTCGGCATTTCGACGTCCAGCGTCAGGACATCGGGGTTCGTCTGCTTGATGAGATCGCGCGCCACCAGCGGATCGGGGGCGACACCCACAACCTCCATGTCCGGCTGGCTATTGATGATCTCCTTCATCACACCGCGTATCAGCGCTGAATCATCAACTACCAGAACCTTTATTTTCATGATGCCAACTTTCCGGGCAAAGCCCTCAATGACGCTCAAAATGAATCAGCATCGCCGTCCATTACGTTGGCCTGAAGACGACTTGCGTAGTCCTGCTCCCGGCGCACCAGCGTGTAGTTGTTCAATTGCTTGAGTTTTTTAACCAGAACCTTGCCGGTCCCAGGGAAGAAATACACTTTGCGGGGGTGCACGTCATTCAGGTCCTCAGCAAGAATCCTGATTTTTTCGGCATGCAAGTAATTCCGCACGAACTGCGCGTTTCGCTCGCCCACATTTATGGCAGTAAAACCACGCAACACATTGCCGCCGCCAAACACCTTGGCATCCAGGTTCTCTCGTCGCGCGCCCGCCTTGAGCAACTGGTTGATCAGCACTTCCATGGCGTACGCCCCGTATCGCATCGACGCCGACGTTGGGCTGCCGCTCTCGCTGCCTGCGTCGGGAAGCATGAAATGGTTCATGCCGCCGATCCCCGAAACGCGATCACGTATGCAGGCCGCGACGCAGGAACCCAGCACTGTCACAATCAGCATGGGCTTGTTGGTGAAGTAATACTCGCCAGGCAGAATCTTGGCTGCTTCGCAGCCGAAACCCTGATCGAAATACAGATTGGTTGCGAGTTGCTCTTCGATCGCCGGATTCATGACCCAGCCCTCGGGATTGCCGCCCGATGACGGTGATTCAACTCGTACACCGTCTTGCCGCGCAGCGTGAATGCATCGGACACATGCAGGAAATTCTCGGAATGGCCCGCGAACAACAGGCCGTCCGCTTTCATCAAGGGTGCGAACCGGGACAGAATCTTGCTCTGGGTTGGCTTGTCGAAGTAAATCATGACGTTGCGGCAGAAAATTACATCGAATGGCCCGCTGACGGGCCAGCTGCCCGCAAGCAGGTTCAAGGATTTGAACGTGATCATGTTGCGCAACTCTGAGCGTACCCGAACCAGGCCCGTGTGGCTCCCTTTGCCGCGCATGAAAAAACGCTTGACGCGATCCTGTGGCATTTTGTCGATCCGGTCGATCGGGTAAACCCCGCTCGATGCCGTATTCAACACATGAGTATCAATATCCGTAGCCACGATATTGACTCGCGGCGTCAGGGTACCCAACGCTTCGCATACGGTCATGGCAATTGAATACGGTTCTTCCCCTGTCGAACTGGCTGAACACCAGATGGAAATCGGACCCTGGGTCTTCAGTACATGCTCGGCCAGAATCGGAAAATGATGTGCCTCACGAAAAAAAGCAGTCAGATTGGTCGTCAGGGCATTGGTAAAGGCTTCCCACTCCCCGCTATCCGAGCCACTTTCCAGCAGGTCGAGATAAGCCTCGAATGAATTCAGGTTTTTTGCACGCAAGCGACGCGACAGCCGGCTGTAGACCATCTCCTGCTTGCTCTCGTTAAGCGAAATTCCTGCCTGCTTATAGATCAAAGCCCGCACACGCGCGTAATCGCGTGGTGTGAATTCAAAAATTCTGGATGCATCCGGTTGAGCCTTGCTAGCGGGTTTCATATTGAAATACTTTGGATTGCTCAACGCCACGTTACCTGAATACGTTTGTATTCAGGTAACCCCGGCAATATCTGAAGCCGTCATCTGCAGAGAACGCTGAACACGGGTGAAACAACCGTGCCGCACGCTCTCCCGGACTTCAGGCTGCCGCTCTGGAAGCGATGTCCGCGGGTAAAGCCTTGCTTGAAGCATGTCGAGTCGCCCCGGATGGATAGCCAAGCTCAACCAGTTTGAATGTACCCACAAGTTGCGACAATTTCATGGCCTGGTCCTGCAGGCTTTCTGCCGCAGCCGCAGCCTGTTCTACCAAGGCCGCATTCTGCTGCGTGATTTCGTCCATCTGACCAACAGCCTCGCTCACCTGCTCAATGCCTGCGCTCTGCTCCCGGCTGGCCGTGGCGGTACCGCCGATAATTTCAGCCACCAGTTGCACCGAGGTCACAATGTCTTCCATGGCCTCGCCCGCCTCATCCACCAGTTTTCTGCCCAACTCGACCTTTTCCACCGAGTCAGTGATCAGCAACTTGATTTCCTTGGCTGCACCCGCGCTGCGCTGAGCCAGGTTGCGGACCTCCGCTGCAACCACGGCAAAGCCGCGGCCCTGTTCGCCAGCCCGGGCAGCTTCCACCGCTGCATTCAAAGCCAGAATATTGGTCTGAAAGGCAATTCCGTCGATCACACTGATGATGTCGGCAATCTTGCGCGAACTGTCCTTGATGGAGCCCATCGTATTGATCACCTGCCCCACCAATTCGCCCCCATTGACTGCAATATCGGCTGTCGCAGAGACCAGTTTGCTGGCCTGTTCGGTGTGCTCGGAATTCTGTTTGACGGTGCTGGTCAATTCTTCCATCGAACTGGCCGTTTCTTCCAGATTGGCCGCTTGCGATTCAGTTCGCGTGGACAGATCGGCATTGCCCGATGCGATCTCGCTCGCCCCCGCGGTGACCAGCCCCGTCACTTCCTTGATTTGTCCCACCAGCAACTTGGTGTTGATCTGCAACACCCGCAACGATTGCGTCATGTCCGATAACTCTGCAATACCACTGGCAACAATCCGGCCTGTCAGGTCGCCGGCACTCATCCGTGCGATATCATGCCGCGCATTTTCAAGCGGCCTGATCACACTGCGATAGGAAACCACACCCAACACCGCAGCCAGAGGCACGCCCAGAACCGAAACCATCATCAGCCAGTTCATGTAGAACGCACTGTCACCGGATTTGGCAAGCCAGGCCAATACACCCAGCCCCACAAACAGGGCGCCAACCGAGCCTGCGGCGAGTGTCAGCATCTTTTTGAGTGAAATATTCTTCAACAGGCGACAGCGCTGCGTCAAGGACCGCTTGACCGCATTTCCCTCATGTATTTCAAGCGAGGTGTCACCTGCCTTGATCGCCCGGTAGGCGCTGTCCGCCGCCTGTATCTGCTCGCGGCTGGGCTTGGTCCGGATCGAGGCATAGCCGATGACCTTCTTTTTTTCCATGACAGGGGCAGCATTGGCCAACACCCAGTAATGGTCACCATTCTTGCAACGGTTCTTCACCATGCCCGTCCATGCCTTGCCACTCTTGAGCGTGCTCCAGAGGTCTGCAAAAGCTTCCACCGGCATATCCGGGTGGCGGACGATGTTTTGCGGAGCCCCGATCAGTTCATCCTCGCTGAATCCGCTTACATTAATGAAATCCTGGTTTACATACGTGATATTTCCGTGCAGATCCGTCTTTGACACGATGGTTTCCGCATCATGAAGTACGCGCTCGACATTTGATACTGGCATATTGGAACGCATTTGTTGTTTCCTTTCCTCAACTACTGATTACTTGTTAATTACGGCCAGCACGCCTTAATCTGGAGTGCCACGACGATATCTTCGCCAGGGCTGCAGATCAAAACTCTTCCCATTCCCCGTTGCCGCCGCCGGCTGCCGCCAGCATCTTTGGCCGGGCTTCCGGCTTGTGCGTTGACTTGAGTCTGGCTGGCGCCCTTTCCTCGGCCACATCGCGCTGCGCCCGCAGAACCGGCTGCACGGCATACCCGGCCCCATCCAGCTTGAACACGCTCACCGCCTGGGCCAGCTGGCTGGCCTGCTCCTGCAGGCTCTCGGCCGCCGCCGCCGCCTGCTCCACCAGGGCGGCATTCTGCTGAACCACTTCGTCCATCTGGCCGACAGCCTGGTTGACCTGCTCGATGCCGGAGCTCTGTTCGGAGCTGGCCGCAGCAATCTCGCTCATGAGGTCGGTAACCCGTTTGACGGAGCCGACGATCTCACCCATGGTCTTGCCGGCTTCATCGACCAGTTTGCCGCCGGCGTCCACCTTGCCGACCGAATCCTCGATCAGGGCCTTGATTTCCTTGGCCGCACCGGCGCTGCGCTGCGCCAGGTTGCGCACTTCGGAGGCGACGACGGCAAAGCCGCGACCCTGCTCGCCGGCGCGCGCGGCTTCGACCGCCGCGTTCAGCGCCAGGATGTTGGTCTGGAAGGCAATGCCGTCGATGACGCCGATGATGTCGGCAATCTTGCGTGAGCTGTCCTTGATCGACGCCATGGTGTCGACGACCTGGCCCACGACCTGACCGCCCTTGACGGCGACATCGGCGGTCGAGGAAACCAGCTGGTTGGCTTGGCGCGCATTCTCGGCGTTCTGCTTGACGGTGCTGGTGAGCTGTTCCATCGAACTTGCAGTCTCCTCCAGGGAAGATGCCTGCTCTTCGGTGCGCGATGACAAATCCAGGTTGCCCGCGGCAATCTGGGTCGATGCGGTTGACACGGTATCGGTTCCGGAGCGCACCTGGCCAACTACTCTCACCAGGCTGTCGTTCATATCATGCAGCGCCTGCATCAACTGGCCGATTTCATCCGTCGAATGGACTTCGATGCGTTGTGTCAGATCGCCTTCGGCCACGCCACGCACAAGCTTCACCGCTTCATCCAGAGGACGGGTGATGGAACGCACAAGCCACGTCCCGGCAAAAATTGCCAGCAACCCCACCGCCAGACCGCCCACGACGATTCCGGATAGCGTGGCGTTTGCAGCGTGTTCGGCGCTGGCCGATATGCCTTCAGCCCCGGCTAGCTGATGCTTGCGAAAGGCTTCCAGATGTTTCAACAGGGTTTCACTGGCCTGATCAAACCCCGGGGTCGCATCAGAGCCTTTCATCAGGGCATTGCCTGCCGCCATTCCCTTATTGACATAGGTCTTTGCCATGACTTTTCCGAGGGCATACATTTCATTGAAGCTCGATTCAATGATTTCAATTTCCTTAAGGCCGTCCGTGTTGTTTTCCTGCTGAAAGAACTGCTTGAATCTTTCGGTTCCGTTCAGGAATCGTTGAGCAGCCTTGTCAGCTGCAGCAAATCCGTCAGTATCGTGAGTGGCGGACACATCGGTCAGATATTGCTGCACATCCGAACGACTGAGGTTCATTTCCTCCGCCAGCAAGGCATTGGGCAATGTCGTCTCATTGATGTTCTGCACATCCTGCGCCAGCCTGGAGATTCCCAATCCCGAAGCCAGAAGAATCAACAAGAACAGCCCCGATATCAGGGCGAACCCGAACTGGAGCCGGGCTTTAACGCTCATATTTTTAAACATTCTTATTTCTCCGCAGATAGTTCAAAACGAACACCTAGTACAGTCGCATCCTTGATCTGGACATCGGCACCTGGATTAATCACATACTGAATATTCGGTTGTACAACCAGCCAGGACGTCAGTTGCGCACGATAGGTCACTTCCCAAATCGACTCATGGCGAGTGGCTTGCTGGCCGTTGTTGAATGCAGCCAACCGATACTTGTCACCCGTGCGGGCCGTGGCAAAGGACAGTGCGAACTGGTCTTCATCACGTCCGGAAACCATGCCACTGAAGACCAGTCCCGTCTGGAAATAACCTGAAAACTGGTTGAAGTCGTCTTTAGCCCTGCCATAGCGGATGAAGCCGTCAACGTGGCTGCCGGGATTGCGCGTGCCCTGGTAAAGACTCTTCTCGGCCAGCACATAAAAACCGCTATTTCCCTTGCGCAGCAGCGGATCACCTGCCCCGTCGACATCCACCAGATCCTCAAACCGGGTGGTGTATGACCACGCCCCCACCGCATACTTGTCTGTTTTTGGAAGCCCGGTTCCCTCTTTGTCCCTCGGGATATAGCCCAGCTCCGCCACCCGCAATGCGCCGTCTCCATCATTGAATTGAATGTGCGTGCCTCGCGGGTTGTTGGGGTCGCCAGGCACCCCATCCAGTACCACGGCCTGCATATACACTGCGGGCGTCAGGTGATATGCCACACGCAAACCCATGGAACTTGTGGGGAAAACAGAAGGCCCGTTCAATCCGGTTTGCGCAAGCTCGGAGCCGATCCCGGGAGCCGGATGCAGAAAAATCCCTGTGCTGTGACTGACGTAAAATTCGGAATTGAGATCGTACAAGCCAAGCAGCACAGACAGTTTGTCATCCAGCCACCGCTTCTGAATCCAGGCCTGGAAAATCTTCGCGGTATTGGTGTCGACCTCGATATTGTCGACCCCCTGGCTGCTTCCGGCATGGTTGGCGTTAGGCTTGCCACCATGGCTTGCAATACCATGCAATCCAATCGAAGTTCCATCCCACCCAAGCAACCTGTTCAGATCGACATCCAGCCTGATATCGAGATTGCCCAGCGCTGTTGTCCTCTGCTTCAGACCGCCAGAAACATTGGCCATAACATCGGCCCGATAAAGCAGGCTGAAAGCAACGCTGTCATCAGAAACTGGCTGCGCATCAGATGCTTGTCCAGCAGCAAATACGGCTGCCGGAAACAGGGGAAAAACACCACCCAGAATTGCAGCGCAAATTCTTTTCATTCAAAACTCTTCCCATTCCCCGCCGCCGGCTGCCGCCAGCATCTTTGGCCGGGCTGCCGGCTTGTGCGTTGACTTGAGTCTGGCTGGCGCCCTTTCCTCGGCCACATCGCGCTGCGCCCGCAGAACCGGCTGCACGGCATACCCGGCCCCATCCAGCTTGAACACGCTCACCGCCTGGGCCA
>JAIOJU010000160.1 GCA_019911765.1 Thiobacillus sp. | reverse complement strand
ACCTGCAAAACGTCACGCTCGATTTGCCGCTCGGCCTGTTCGTCTGCATCACCGGCGTGTCGGGCTCGGGCAAATCCACGCTCGTCAACGACACCTTGTACGCCGCGACCGCGCGCCATTTGTACGGCTCGTCAGCCGAGCCCGCGCCGCATGCCGAAATCCACGGCCTGGAGTTCTTCGACAAGGTGATCAGCGTCGACCAAAGCCCCATCGGCCGCACCCCGCGCTCCAACCCGGCGACCTATACCGGGCTGTTTACGCCGATCCGCGAACTGTTCGCCGGCGTGCCCGAGTCGCGTACCCGCGGCTACGGGCCGGGCCGGTTTTCATTCAACGTCAAGGGCGGCCGCTGCGAAGCCTGCCAGGGCGATGGCGTGATCAAGGTCGAGATGCATTTCCTGCCCGACATCTACGTGCCATGCGATGTGTGTCACGGTGCCCGCTATAACCGCGAAACGCTGGAAGTGCACTACAAGGGCAAGACCATACGCGATGTGCTGGAAATGACGATCGAGGCGGCGGCCGAATTCTTCGATGCCGTCCCGGTCGTCAAGCGCAAGCTGCAAACCCTGATGGATGTGGGCCTCGGCTATATCCGCCTGGGCCAATCCGCCACCACCCTGTCCGGTGGCGAGGCGCAGCGCGTCAAGTTGTCGCTCGAACTGTCCAAGCGCGATACCGGCCGCACGCTCTACATACTCGATGAACCGACCACCGGACTGCATTTCGCCGATATCGACCTGTTGATGAAAGTGCTGCAACGCCTGGCCGACGCCGGCAACAGCGTGGTCGTCATCGAACACAACCTGGATGTGATCAAGACCGCCGACTGGCTGATCGACCTTGGTCCCGAAGGCGGTGCCGGCGGCGGCCTGATCATCGCCGAAGGCACGCCCGAGGCCGTGGCCGACAATCCGGCCAGCCACACCGGCAAATACCTGCAACCCGTGCTGTCGCGTCATTGAACATGGCTGAACCCATCCGCCTTTCCAAACTCATGTCCGAACGCGGGCTGTGCTCGCGCCGCGAAGCCGACAGCTATATCGAACGCGGGCTGGTGTTTGTCGATGGCAAGCGGGTGAGCGAACTCGGTACCAAGGTCGACCCGGCCTGTGCCATCCGGCTGGATACAGCTGCCAGCCAGCAACAGCAGCAACGCGTCACCATTCTGCTGCACAAACCCATCGGCTATGTCTCGGGCCAGCCGGAGCCGGGTTATCAACCTGCCGTGGTGCTGATCCGCCCCGAGACACAGTGGCTGGATGGACGCGCCACCCAGGCATTCCATCCGTCCCATCTGAAAGGCCTGGCGCCGGCCGGCCGGCTCGATATCGACTCGACCGGCCTGCTGGTGCTGACGCAGGACGGGCGCATCGCCAAACAGCTGATAGGCGATGACTCCGATGTCGAGAAGGAATATCTGGTACGCGTGGCCGGACGACTCGACGAAAAAGACCTTGCACGCCTGAACCACGGCCTCTCGCTCGACGGTCGGAAATTGCGGCCGGCAAAGGTCAGCTGGCAAAACGCCGACCAGTTGCGCTTCATTCTGAAGGAAGGCCGCAAGCGCCAGATTCGCCGCATGTGCGAACTGGTCGGGTTAAAGGTCGTGGGCCTGAAACGCGTGCGTATCGGCCGTGTGCGGCTGGGCGACCTGCCTCTGGGTCAGTGGCGCTATCTGCAAGCAGACGAAAGTTTCTAAGTCCCTGATTTGTAAAAAATGTTCTGAAGGGTTGTTCTCAAACTCTTTTGGCGTTATTAATAAAAGCTGCGGGTTGCCCTAAAGGACTCCGGCCCACTACGCGACAGAGCGCGTGTGGGTTCGTATGCCAGACCCGCAACCTTTACTTTAAATCTACATGAGGGAGATCCATATGAATTCCAGACTACTCGTCGCACTTTTTGCTGCTCTTGCACTCACCGCCTGCCAGAAAGCCGAAGAAGCTGCCGCTCCCGCGATGGATCAGGCAACCGAAGCTGCCGGTGCTGCCGTTGACGCAGCAGGCGATGCCGCAACTGCCGCAGGCGAAGCTGCCGGTGAAGCTGCTGCTGCAGCGGGCGATGCCGCAACCGATGCTGCGGCTGATGCCGCAGGCAAGGTCGAAGAAATGGCTGGCGAAGCCAAGGACGCCATGCAGAAGTAATCTGCTTCTGCGGCGCAAACGGCCAGGTTTTCCTGGCCGTTTTTGTTTCTGCAACAATCAAAACGCTACAATTCCCCGCACCTTCCCCATTCACACCCGGCCGTCCCACCATGCGCATTGCCCTTTGCCTGCTCGCCCTGTTGTGCTCACCGGCCTTGGCCGCGCCACCTGTTGCGATCAAGAGCCTGCCCCTGTCCGAAGTGGCGATCCATCCGCAACGCGAGGCGTCAGCGCAATCGGTATCGCTCAACCTCGCCAAACTGTCGGCTGAACTCGCCGCGCGCATCGCCAGCATCCCGGTAGAGCCGGGTCAGCGCATTGCAAAAGGCGCCGTCATTGCGCAACTCGATTGTGCCGACACCCGGATCGCCGCCCAGCGAGCGCAGGCCGCGCTCGAATCATCGCAAGCCCGGCTGAAACTTGAGCAGCTGCAACTCCAGCGCAGCAATGAACTGGCTGCCAAAAACTTTATTTCCCCGGCCGCGCTCGATGCCAAGAAAACCGACGTCGCCGTCGTTGCGGCCGAAGTCAGACTCAACACCGCAGCACGCGCTGCAACCCAGCGCGATGTCGGCAAATGCACCCTGCGCAGCCCCTACCCCGCCATCGTCGAAGCACGGCTGGCGCAGGTGGGCGAGTTCGCCAGTCCCGGCACCCCCATCGTGCAACTATGGGACACCTCGCGCATGCAGTTGAGCGCGCAGGTGCAGCAAGCCGATGCCGAATGGCTGCCGAAAGCCCATCCCGTTTTTATCAGCCAGGGCGTTGAATACCAGGTGACTTTGCTGCGCGTGTCTCCGGCGGTGAATCTGGCAGCCCGCACCCGCGAAGCGCGTTTCAACCTTGGCAAGCCCACCCCCGCGCCCGGCAGCAATGGTGTATTGCGCTGGCACGACCCGCGCGCATTCGTACCCGCCGACTATCTGGTTCGCCGTAACAAGCAGCTCGGCGTGTTTGTCGTCAACGGCCAGAAGGCGCGTTTTGTGGCCCTGCCTGACGCACAGGAAGGACGTCCGGCACTGGCTGCCGGGTTGCCGGGTGATACGCACATCGTCACTGAGGGCCGCTTTACCCTGCAGGACGGCATGGCTGTCACGCAACGCTAGTTTTTAAACAATTGCTGCCATGAGCCTCTACGCGCGCTTCATCACCAATCACCCGATGGCCAATGTGTCGTTCGCGGTGATTCTGCTGCTGGGCATGCTGAGCTACCTGAACCTGCCACGCGAGCAGGACCCGGAGATCAACTTCAACTGGCTGGTGGTGACCACGGTCCTGCCGGGTGCATCAGCGGAAGATGTCGAGAAAAAGATCACCGATCCGCTGGAAGAAGCGATCCGCACGCTGCCCGATATCCGCTTTGTGTCCAGCACCAGCCGCGACAATTCATCGGTGATTCTGGTGCGCTTTCGCGATGTCTCCGAGCGTCAGTTCGACAAGCACGTGACCGACCTGCGGCGACAGGTGCAAAACAAGTACAACAGCGATTTGCCGGACGATGCGAAAGAGCCCGAGGTGCTGGAAATCACGACGTCGAACGGTTTCCCCACGGCGATGGTGCTGCTGACCGGCCCGGCCAGCGATGAACGACTGCGTCGCACGGCGCGGCAAATCAAGGACGATCTGGAGCGCATGCCCGGCGTGGACAAGGTACTGGCAACCGGCCAGGCCGACCCGGAATTGCGGGTGGAGTTTTCGCCTGCCGAAGCAGCGGCGCGAGGCCTGACCGCGGCAAACATTGCCGATTCGGTGCGTGCCTGGTACCGCGATACGTTCGCCGGACGCGCACGCGTGGGGGACGACGACTGGCTGGTGCGGGTGATCGGCCAGCGGGCCGATGCGGACTATCTCGGGCGGTTGTCGATCCTCTCCCCCAGCC
>JAIOJU010000159.1 GCA_019911765.1 Thiobacillus sp. | reverse complement strand
CCGAGCTCAACATCAAGATGGCGGAAGGCGAGCATTACACGCTGATGGACACGCTGCAGAAAAACGCACACTTCCCCGACGCCAAGGAGATCATCACGCTTGATGGTCTGCGCGTGGAATACGCCGACGGATTCGGTCTGGCCCGGCCGTCCAACACGACACCGGTGATCGTGCTGCGCTTTGAAGCGGACAACGCCGAAGCCCTGGAAAGAATCCAGGCCGATTTCCGCCGCGTCATCCATCAGTCCGCCCCCACGCTCACACTGCCATTTTGAGCAGCACTGCAACACCACCACGCACCCTGCACGTTATCGGCGGCAAGGGCTTGGGGGGGGCCGAGCGTTTTTTCATCCGCCTGGTGAATGCACTGGCACGCCACGGCCAGCCCGTTGCCGCCGTCACCGTAGCGGGTGGCGAAATTGCCCGCGCCATCGACCCGGCAGTACGGAACTATCACGCACCGATGCTGGGGGTCTGGGACCTTTACTCGCGCTGGACCATCAACCGCGCCATTGCTGATTTCCAGCCTGACATCGTGCAAACCTATATGGGCCGGGCCACGCGTATCGTGCACTTGCCACGTGGTCAGCGCCCGGTGCATCTGGCGCGCCTGGGCGGGTTTTACAACCTCAAGGGCTATCGCCATGCCCACGCCTGGGTCGGTAATACGCGAGGAATCCGCGAGTACCTGACGACACAGGGTCTGCCTGCCGCTCACGCCCACACCATCGGAAACTTTGTCGATACCCCAATGCGTCAAACCGACGTAGCACTCGATGCACTTCGCCAGCAGCTTGGTCTGAGTGGCTGCCGTATCGTGCTCGGCCTAGGACGTCTACATTCCAACAAAGGCTGGAGTGATTTGCTGCATGCCTTTTCCAAACTGCCCGCTACGCTGCAAGACTTGCCCTTGCATTTGTTGATGGTGGGCGATGGCCCCTTGCGCACTGAACTCACGCAACTAGCCAGCCAATTGGGCATTGCGGACCGTATGCACTGGGCCGGTTGGCAAACTGATCCCGCACCGTATTACCAGCTGGCAGATGTGTTTGTCTGCGCATCGGTGCACGAACCGCTCGGCAATGTCATTCTGGAGGCCTGGGCCAACCGGGTGCTGCTTGTATCTACCCGCGCCCAGGGTCCGCTGGAATTGATGCAGGATGAGGTGAATGGATTGCTGGCCCCGCTGTCTGATGCAGCGGGTCTGGCTGAGGTGCTGAGCAAGGCGCTGACGCTGGACAGTGCCCACAAGTCACGGCTGATCGAAGCAGGATACAGCGAAGTGAACAGCCAGTATTCCGAAACCGCCATCGTGGCTGCCTACACCGTGCTATACGAAGACTTGCGCAATCAGCTCACCGGCAGGACATCGGGTTGATGCCTGACCGGACAACCGGAAACATGATCCACATTCCAGTCTAAAATCAGCGATTGATCTTCCAGCCTTTATCAGGAGCCATCATCAACTGCCTGCTTTTCCAGGACGCAAACGTCCAGCCCCTGGCCTTTGACGACATCAGTGAACATGTCGGCCAGGCCGACCGCTTCATCTGGATCGAGCTGAAATCACCCGACAGTCAGACCATCACGCACCTTGGCGACGAACTGGGATTGCACGCGCTGGCACTGGAAGACGCAATTTCCACCCACCAGCGCTCCAAGCTCGAAGAATATGAAGCTCACGTGTTCATCGCCACGCGTACCGCGCAATTGTGGGAAGCGCGCCTGGAGTTTGGCGAAACGCATGTGTTTGTCGGCAGCAATTTCGTCGCTGCCATTCGCCATGGCAGCGGCAGCGGCTACCAGCGCGTGATTGATCGCCTGCAACGTTGCCCTGAAGGCATCAAGGTCGGCCCGCCTTATGCACTGTATTTGCTGCTTGATCTCATCGTCGACCAGTTCAGGCCGGTGATCGAAGGCATGCAGGACCGATTCCAGTCGCTGGAAAGTCTGATGATCGGCGGACCGAAACCCGAGCGCGACATGCTCAAGCAGCTCTACGCCATGAAGCGGGATTTGACTGCACTACGCGACATCGCCGAGCCGATGCAGGAAATCACGCAGAATCTGATTCGCCTGCATCCGGCTTTATCGATCAGGGAACTCAAGGCGTATTACCGCGACATTCACGACCACACTTTGCGCGTCTCGGCTGCCCTCGACCGGCTGCGCATCTCGACCTCGGATGCGATGCAGTTCCACCTGGCCACCCTGTCGATCAAGCAGAATGAATCGGTGCAGAAACTGGCCGGATGGGGAGCCCTGCTGGCCTTGCCGACCGTGGTGTTCAGCCTGTACGGCATGAACTTCGTCGACATGCCCGAACTGAAATGGCCGTGGGCCTACCACAGCCTGTTGCTGCTGACCGGTGTGGGAATGCTGGTGTTGTACCGCCGCCTCAAACGGCGCGGCTGGATTTAAAACGCTCGGTCATTCACCAACACATCACTGACGCCGCTCACCTCGCACATAGCGAATTCGCGTCACGGCCTGATCATCGCGATCCAGCCACACCAGATGCAATCGTCCTGCGGCATCCAGCGTTGCCACCGGATCTGACTGTGCGCCCGGACCGGAAGCCGCCGGCACGCCTTCGTTGTCGCCAAACGCCTTGCCATTCCAGTCCGCCAGCCAGACATCCGGTGAGCCGTCGCGCGCATCGTCCCACACGGCCAGCAACCGGCCCTGACGATCGCCAACAATCTGCGCATGCCACTGCGTCATGCTGTCGCCGAAGCTGTCCTGCACCACGAGGTTGCGGCCAAAGCGGCGCCTTCCTCCATCCAGCGCCGCATAGACATCATAGCCGGCGAGAAAATCACGCTTGTCGAGCCAGGCTGCCGCCACGCCCTGTTTGCCCCACGTGCTCAGGGTCGTTCGCATCGCACCACTGCCTGCACCCAGGCCTTCCACGCTTTCACTCTTTTTATCGCTCAGGCGAACAGGCGTCGTAAAGCGGCGGCCATCGCGGCTGTGGCTCACCATCGGCACGGTATGGCGGGCGCGGCGGTCTTCCCAGGCCACGGTCACGCTGCCATCTCCTGCCACGGCCAATGCCGGCCAACTCTGTCCGTCCTTTGGCGCCCGGGCCTCCACCGACTGCGCAAAACGGACACCCAGCCCCTCCGCTGTCAGCGCCAGTTGCGCGACGACAATCCGATGAAATTTCCCCGCCCGTTCGGCCCATGCTGCATAGAGCTTGCCTGCGCCTGTGGCCAGCGTGACCTGTGCGGACTCGGCCCGACTCAACCGGATCACAGCACCGTCTGGCAGCACCCGGGCATGCACCTGACCGGCTTCCTCCCATGCCGCCACAAAGCGTCCTCCGCCGAGTGCCACCACGACCGGTTCGTAACACTCGGATTGACTCAATCGAATTTCCGGCGCAAAGGTGGTGGCGCCTGCAGATTTGGTCGACAGATAGCACTGCGGGCCACCGTCACGATTGTCTTCCCACACCACGCCCACGGTGTCGTCCGACACCGCCACGCCCTGACGATTGGCCGATTCCAGATGGGGGAACACGGCCGCACCGTGAGCCGAATTGACGGTCAGCGCCTCGCTCCATGTCCACGCAGCCTGCACCGGCCACGCCAGCACCATCAACAGCCAGGCCATCGACCTCACGACTTGCCCCCCAGAAATTCAAGCAGGGTTTTCTGCTGGTAATGCCCGCCACGCACATAGCGGTCGTAATCGCGAAAATCCTGCACCGTCTTGAAGCCGGGGATCTGCATGATCTTGTCGCCCTGGGGGGTCAGGTACACGAACAGCGGCGTGGCGAATGCCTGCAGGCGAACCCCGAGTTCGGCCTCGGTGATGCGCTCGCCGCTTGGCAGCGTCAACCGCTTTCCCGATTCGGCATCGACATACACCAGCTCGTAATTGTCCAGGTACAGCTTCTTCAGCGACGCATTGGAAAACGTTTTCTTGTTGGTGAGCTCGCACCACGCACAGCCATAACGGCCAAAGTAGAGAAAAATCGGCTTGTTGCTTGCGCGCGCCGCCTTGAGCCCGGCATCGAAGCCGACAAAGGGATAGCCTCGCGGCGGGTCGGCCAGCGTCGCTGTCACCCACATGCAACTTGCCGCCAACAGCCATCTGAACAGCCTCATCTCAACGCTCCTTCTGGCATGGATTCCCCATTCTGATAAATTCAGGCTTTCATGCAACCCTCTTTTACGACTATATGACACATGACTCCGTCCGTATCGGCCTGGTATCCATCAGCGACCGCGCCAGCAGCGGTGTCTACGAAGACAAGGGCCTGCCCGCGCTCCAGGCCTGGTTTGGCGAGACGGTGGCTAACCCGGCCGAATTCGTCACCCGGCTGATTCCCGACGAGCAGGCGCAGATCGAAGCCGCGCTGATCGATCTGGCCGACATCGAAGGCTGCGCCCTGATCCTCACTACCGGCGGCACCGGCCCGGCACTGCGCGACGTCACCCCGGAAGCCACGCTGGCCGTGGCGCACAAAGTGCTGCCCGGCTTTGGCGAAGCGATGCGCGCGGTGTCGCTGAAATATGTGCCTACTGCGATCCTGTCGCGTCAGGTCGGCGTCACCCGCGGCGCCAGCCTGATTCTGAATCTGCCGGGCCAGCCCAAGGCGATCAAGGAAACGCTCGATGGCATCTTTGCCGCCGTACCGTACTGCATCGACCTGATCGGCGGTCCCTACCTCGAAGCCAGGCCGGACACGATCGCCGTGTTCCGCCCCAAATCCGCCCTGAGGCCACCATCATGACCCCCATACTCGATTCGATGGCGCGCGCCCTGCGCGACCTGTTCAGCCTGCGCGTGCTGTGGGTGGTAGTCTGGCCGATGCTGGTTTCCATGTTGCTGTGGCTGGCGCTGGGGATCACCTTCTGGAGCACCTTCTCCGGCTGGATAGAACAGGGGC
>JAIOJU010000158.1 GCA_019911765.1 Thiobacillus sp. | reverse complement strand
AGCGCAGGATCGCCGTGGGCTGGTCGACGAGCCCTGGGTAGTCCTGGCGCGTCACAAGCGTCAGTTCAGTGGTGGGCGGCATGCGCGGCACATGCTCCAGCACCAGGGGTTCGCCGAGCGCCTGCGCCAGGGCCAGGCCCCAGCGAGCGAACTGCTGGCTCGATTGCTGGTGGATGCATTCCAGCGGCAGCAGCGCGGGCCAGCCCTGTGTACGCAGCGTTTTCTCCAGCGCCTCGGCAAAGGCGCAGAACGCCGGGAACTGTCGGTCGCCAAAGCCCAGTACCGTCACCGGCACAGGGTTGGCGCTAAGCTTTGCCATGTGCTCCAGGACTCGGCTGGCGTGGGCCGGGGCCTGGCCCTCGCCATAGGTTGCGGCGAACACAAACACCTGCCGCGTGGCGGCCGTGGTCTGGAAAAGTTCCAGTGCGCCGGTGTACACGCGGTGACCGTTATGGCCCAGCGCATCGTGCAACGCTTGGGCAAAGCCCCACGTGCTGCCGCCTTCGCTGGCAACGAAGATGAGCACGTCGGCCTGTGCCAGCGGGTTGTTGCCCGTGATGTGCGGCGCCTGGCGGCGTGCCTGCCACCAGATGAAGACGCCCGACAGCCAGAACAACAGCACGCTGGCGCCCACGAGCGCGAGCACCACGGCCCAGGGCCAAGCCCCTTCACCCGTGTGCAGCACCAGCGCCCAGTCGTAGATGCGCTGCGCCAGGGTGACGTCCTGCCAGGCTAGTGTTTTCCCTGAGTAGCGGTCGATCCAGCCTTCGCCCTGACTGGTGGCCACCTTCCAGGTGTCTTCAGGATCGGCAGCGTAGGGGAAATTCAGCTTGCGCAAGTCCTGCACGGCGAGGTTTTGCAGCATGGAAAGCTGCCCCACGGGCAGAGCCGTCTGGCCGGTGGCCACGGAGACCACGTCGGGCTCGGTCCCGGCGTCCAGCGCCACCAGTCCCAGGGTCGAGGCGCTCATGGTCAGCGCCGTGAGCGACGTCAGGCACAGCACCGCCAGCACCACCCGGCCCGTGACCACGTGGATGCGCTGCGCCAGCGAGCCACGCACCCTTGCCGCCAGCCGCCGCCAGCCGCCCATGCGGCGCAGCAGCAGTACGAGGGCCGAGACGCACAACACCCCTATGGCCAGCGCAATGCCCGCCGCACCCCAACGCCCGGCGTCGCCCAGGAGAAGCGAGCGGTGCAGGTTCTTCACCCAGCGCGGCAGCGCCGAAGGCTGCCAAGCGCCCAGCACGCGACCATCGGCCGGGTCCACGTAGTGCGCCTGCGCCTGGTCGCCGACAAAGCCGAACACCACGATGGCGCCCGAGGGCAGGTGGCGGATTTCCTCAGCGCCCGGGACGGTGCGTGTCACGCGCTCCACCAGCGTGGCCACCGACAGGTCGTCCGGCGCGGCGGGTGCCTGCCACGCCTGTTGCACAGGATCGAACGCCAAGATGGCGCCGGTAATGCCCAGCACCACGGCCAGGGTGCCTATCGTCAGGCCCAGCCAGCGGTGGATTGACTTCCATCCCATGTGCGCGTCCTTTACCGCAGTTGGAAGGTCAGCGCCTGGATGTACTGCTTGCCGGCCTGCGGCTTGCCGGCGTTGCCGGTGGACAGCGGCACGCGCACTTCCGACGGGCTGTCGCGCATGTCTTCCACGGCCGCGTCGATGCGGATTTCGTAGCCTGCGTCAATCAGTGCATCTGCCAGGTCGGCCGTGACCTTGAGCGTGCGCCCCGCGCCCACACTGGCGCCGGTCACGCCATTCAAACGCTTGGCGTCACCGGCGGACAGCCGATTCCAGTTCGACAGGTGTTTGTAGTACTTGGCCTTGCCGCCGGCCACCCACAGCGTACGCACATAGGCGCCCTTGGCGTCGGTCAGGTACGCGGCCAGGTAGGCGCCGTCGCCGCCGTAATTCTTGAACTGGGCGGTCAGCGTGAGCTGGCGGCTGTGCGCCAGGGCGGGAATGGCCAGCGCGCAGGCGGCGGCCAAAGTGGTCAAAAGTAGTTTGGACATGGTGATACTCCAGTGGGGGATTAATCGATCTGGCCGCGCGGTGCGGTGCCAGGGGTGAATGGGGACGATGGTGCGGCGGCGCCGTCTGGTTGCGACGCGGCATGCTCACGGTCGCGCTCTCGGGAACGCTGGCGGTCCCCTTGCTTCATCTTCAATACCTTCAGGGTTTCCGGATCGATTTTGGCCTTGAAGATGCGGCCCTGTGAGTCTGTGCCGCGAATTTCGTAGCAGCCGTCGTCGATTTTCAGCCGCTGGATTTGCCAGCCCTGTTGGGCTGCCATCTGCCGCACAGCCTCGCGTGACTGCCAGTGCTCTACCGGCGCATCGCAATCTTCATCGGCCAATGCGGGCAGGGCGGTCAGGCCCAGTGACAGGGCCAGCAAGCCACGGCGCAGGGAGGGATGTATGACAAACGATTTGCGGTGCTGGTGTTTCATGGAAAGCTCCTCTTCAGTACGTTAGCGCTTCTGTCTGCTTACGGGCACCACATCGAACTCACACAATAGGCCAGGAACGGTCGGCCTGAGTAACAAATAGGAAGGTACGCCCCACATCCCTAAGCGGTCAACGTTTGACATGAGAGGCGTGCCCCGGATTGCCGGGGCACGTCCTCTCGATGGAAGGTTAGTCGGTGCCGGTTGCCTTGAACACTAGGGTGGGAGCTTTCCCGTGACCGTAGAAATAGTCTCCACTAGGGCTGATCGCGACTGCTCTGCCTTTGCGTGCATCGACAAAGTAGTGCCAGCCATAGCCCGGCTGCCCGATCGTTGAGTCATTGGAGACGGCTTGCATGCCTGAGTCGATCCGATGACTGTCTCCTGCCTCCTTGCGAGGATCGTCTGCATGCGAAGGCATGCTCATCATGGTTGCTGCGACGCTCAGCACCACGGCAATAATGCTTGGCTTCATGATTCTTCCTTTCGATCGATTCCAGTCAACGCTGACTGTCCATGTACTCTGAACTTCAAAACTTAAGACAGCCTGAACGCACTTTTGTGGTCCCATGGGGCGATGTGGTTCTTCCAGAAGCCGTAGGTCAGGCGGTAATCCCCCATTTTGAGCAGTCGCCAGAAGTGGAGTTAAGTGGCGCGGATTGTCAGATGGCCGGTTTTATTACCTCAACGGACGGTCGATGAGTACGCCATGACCAGCCGCTTCGGGTCGGGTGTCGTCCTTCGCTGCTGATGAAAGCGGCCATTCAGGCAGCGTGCTCCCTAAACGTCAGCAACCTCCGCGACACCGGTCATTCAGCTGAGGCGACGCCACCGGCCGCAAAGGCCGACCTGCTGCCCCTGAGCAGGCACACTGGGCGACTGCTCCACTCACCACTGCCCCTGTTTCTGGCAAAACAGTAGAGTTACTAAATGCAAAACCTAGACGGTTACTCACTCACTCGATCAATAGTAGTGCTTTTACCCAGCATAGCCGCAGGGTCCTCGATGAACGCGATCACCGTCGTGCCATGCGACATCGGTCCGGCCGGGCGCAGCACCTTGCCACCTTTGGCTGCTGCGGCATCGCACGCCGCATAGGCGTCGTCGACTTCGATGGCGATGTGACCGTAACCAGTGCCGACCTCGTATTTGTCCACGCCCCAGTTGTAGGTCAGTTCGAGCACTGCGGCCTTGTCTTCGCTGTCATAGCCGACAAAGGCCAGCGTGAACTTGCCGCCCGGATAGTCCTTGCGGCGCAGCAGCTTCATGCCCAGAACATGGGTGTAGAAATCGATCGAGCGGTCGAGATCGCCGACGCGCAACATGGTGTGAAGAATTCGCATGGTCATGGCCTCAAAACAATTTGTCCGCGAAGTACGCGAAGAAACGCCCTTAGAAAACGCCGAATAAGTCCTTCGACAGGCTCAGGACGAACGGCAAGCAGTTGATTTCGTTCGTGGTGAGCTTGTCGAACCACACAGTAAACCAACTTGTTCAGCGTTTCCTTAAAAACTCAAACCTGGAACAGCACACTGCTCATTGTGCGCAACTCGGCCCGACGCGCAAGCGCATCCGGGCACAATTCGGCCACCTTGGCCCAGAAGCGCGGCGAATGGTCGAGGTGAAAAAGGTGCGCCAGTTCGTGCGCGGCCACGTAATCGATCAGCGCCAGTGGCGCCTGCACCAGCCGCCAGTTGAGACGGACATGACCGCGCCGGGTGCAACTGCCCCATTGCGTCTGTGCGTTGGATAAAGCGAAACGGCTGGGTGCGCGCCCCAGGGTTCGGACGATGCGGGCAAGCCGCCAGGCCAGCAGGCGTTCGGCCCGGGCAAGCAGCCAGGCGCGAATCAACGACCCTGTGTCGGCGTCGTGTGGTGCGTATACATACAGGGTGGTGCCCTGCCGCCGCACCTCGGTAAACAGGGCAGGACGAATGTCCAGCGCCAGCACGCGACCAAGATAACGCACCTCGGTCAAGGGTTCTGCGGGGATACAGGGCTGCGGCACGCGCGACTGCATGCGTGCCCAGGCACGCTGCAGCCAGTCGTGCTGCTTGCGCACATAGCCTTCGATTTCGGCGCGCGGGGTCCAGCTCGGCGCATGGATGCGCACCTCGCTCGTCGTCACCGTCAAACCCAGCGTGCGGCGGCGACGTGAGCGACGCAACTGATACGGAACGGCGGCGTCACCGATCTGCAGGACGCCGCTATTGGTCTGCGGCAGCAGGGGGCAGCCTCGCCATTTCAGTCTCGATCCAGGCTTCCACCGCGCGCGTGAGTTCGGCAGCGGTCTTGCCCTCTGGAGACATCGCAGGGCCAATCCGCACCGTAATCGTTCCGGGACACTTGATGAAGGCATTCTTTGGCCAGACTTCGCCGGCGTTGTGCGCAACCGGCACTATCGGCGTACCGGTTTCGGCCGCCAGCCAACTGCCGCCGATGCCGTAACGGCCTTTTTCGCCGGGGGCGACGCGCGTGCCTTCCGGAAACACCAGCACCCAGAATCCCGATTCGAGCCTTTCCTTGCCCTGCCGGACGATTTGCTTGAGCGCCTCGCGCCCGGCGCCGCGGTCAATCGCAATCGGATTCAACAACCGGAAGGCCCAGCCAAAGAATGGCACGTTCAGAAGCTCCTGCTTGATCACGGGCGAGACCGGCGGGAACAGGAACAGGAAGGCCACCGTTTCCCACGCCGACTGATGCTTGGCGAGAATGATGGCGGGCTGCTTCGGCAGATGCTCCAGTCCTTCCACCACATAACGGATGCCCAGCACCCCGCGCGCCAGCCAGATCACGATATGGTTGTAGCCGGTGATCAGCCGATAGCGTGTGTGTACAGAAAACGGAAGGCTGAACAGGGCGACGACACTGAAAAATATCGTCAACGCGGTCTGCAGGACCGCAAAAATTACCGAGCGAATCAGGTTCATGCCGTTGCTGCTAAAAGATGTTCAACGGCCTCGCTGAGGTCTGCAAATACCGGGGTGTCCTTGGGAAATCCGCCGGCCGCCAGCGTTTTCATGCCTTTGCCGGTTTTCACCAGAAACGGCCGCGCACCCACACTGGCCGCGGCTTCCAGATCGCGCAGCGAGTCGCCTATCGAGGGCACCCCCTGCAGGTCCCGGCCATAACGTGTGGCAATTTCATTGAACAGTCCCGGCCGGGGCTTGCGGCATTCGCAATTCATCTCGGCCGCATGCGGGCAATAGAACACCGCCTCGATACGCCCCCCCATCTGGGTCACCGCCTTGTGCATCTTGGCGTGAATGGCATTCAGCGTTGCCATTTCGAACAAGCCGCGCGCCAACCCGGATTGATTGGTTGCCACCACCACGCGCCAGCCATCGCGCGTCAACCGCGCAATCGCTTCCAGACTGCCGGGAATGGGTTTCCATTCGTCCGGCGTCTTGATGAACTGGTCGGAGTCGATGTTGATGACGCCGTCACGATCGAGAATGATGAGCTTCATGGACGAAAGTTTACGCCGCCAGACGCGAGATGTCCGCCACCCGGTTCATGGTCTGGTGCAACTGGTTCAGCAGCGCCAGCCGGTTGGCTTTGAGGGCGGGATCGTCGGCGTTGACCATCACGCTGTCGAAAAAGGCATCGACCGGTTCCCGCAGGGCAGCCAGCGCCTGCAGCGAGGCGGTGTAATCGCCGGAGGCGAATGCGGCGTCGGCCTTGGGCGAGATCTCGCCAAGCGCGGCAAACAGCGCGGTCTCGGCGGCCTCGACAAAGCGCGCGGGGTCAGCCGTATTCCCGACTTCGCCTTCAGCCTTTTTCAGGATATTGCCAACGCGCTTGTTGGCGGCGGC
>JAIOJU010000157.1 GCA_019911765.1 Thiobacillus sp. | reverse complement strand
TGGCGCGCATTCTCGGCGTTCTGCTTGACGGTGCTGGTGAGCTGTTCCATCGAACTTGCAGTTTCTTCCAGACTCGCAGCCTGCTCTTCGGTGCGTGATGACAAATCCAGGTTGCCCCCGGCAATCTGGGTCGAAGCAGTGGTGACAGCATCGACACCGGTGCGCACCTGACCAACAATCTTCACCAGGCTTTCGCTCATGTCCTGCATGGCCAGCATCAACTGGCCGACCTCATCCCTGGAGTTGACCTCTACACGGCTGGTCAAATCGCCGGCTGCCACGCGTTGCGCCAGTTGTACTGCCTGCTCCATGGAGCGCGTGGTGGTGCGGGCGGTCAACACAATGACCCACAACCCGATGGCGCCCAGCAGACCGACAATAGCGACCACAGCCAACAATGCGCGCCGTGCGGCGGCCACGCGGTCGGACAAGGCAGCGTCCAGTGCCTTGAACGCGACGTTCACCAGGTCGAACTGGAGGTCGATAGCCCTGGTCATCGTCGTGAAGTAGTCCGTACCCACCAGCCTGAACCTTTCGGCGCGAATGATCTGCTCTTCGGTGAGCTTGAACACTGCGTCGGCTGCGGCAACTGCGTTCGCAACGGGTTTGTCCAGCACCTGCCGCAATGCTGGATCGGCTTCCATGGCTTTATCGAAAGCGCCACGTGCATCATGGAAATGCTCTTGCCCTATGGTGTTAAGCGTCGAAATGCGCGCGCGGTCTTCGGCTGTGGCGCTGCCCTTGCTCAGAAGCACGGCACCACGCGCACGCATCTGGCCCATGTTCTCGGTCATCTGGGGCAAGTAGTGAAGCACTGAAGTGATCATGTAGTAAGTGCCGGCCTCAGGATCGAAGGCCAGCGTCGAACTGTCGACGACCCCCTCGAGCAGCGCGAGTTGCTCGGCGAGCAACGCATTATGCTGCGCGAAACTCTGCGGTCCGGCGATCGATTTCCCGCTGACCGCACCCGCCAGATTCTGCCAATCGCGCTGGATCGTGGCGAGGCGCTCGTTGAGTTTGGGGTTGTCCAGGTCCGCCACGGATTGTCCTGCCTTGACCAAGGCCTGCTCCACCTCGGCCTGCTTGGCCTGGCGTGCCGCCTGATGACTGTCGTTACCACCCAGCACAAGGGCCGACTCGCCACGATGCTGCTGGGTGAGCTGGACCAGCCTAAGCAAGTCGCCCGAAGGCGCGATGCCGGCGGCCTCGGCATGGGCCGCGGACAGTTTTTCGCTTGTACCCTTGATGGCCATACCTGCCGGCAGCGCCACCATCAACAGGGCGAGAACACCGATCAGGGAGAACTTGTGGCTAAACTTAAGGTTGTTAATGAACTGCATCATGGTTTCTCTTTGCATTAAATGTTGTAGATATCGACGACCGCTCAGGCAGCCATTCCTTCAATCAATCCCATTTCCTCGCTTGACATCAATTTGTCGATATCGACCAGGATCAGCATGCGTTCGCCGATGGTCCCCAGCCCGATCAGGTAGTCGGTGTCGAATGCCGTCTTGATGTCTGGAGCCGGTCTCACTTGTTCAGGTACCAGCGTGGTCACGTCGGATACGCTATCGACCACCATGCCCACCACACGTCCGGCGATATTCAGGATGATCACCACCGTGAACTGGTCATAGGTGGGCGTGCCCAACTCGAACTTGATACGCATGTCGACCACCGGGACGATGGTTCCGCGCAGGTTGACCACCCCCTTGATAAAGTCGGGGGAATTGGCAATCCGGGTGACCGGCTCGTAGCCGCGAATCTCCTGCACGCGCAGGATGTCGATACCGTATTCTTCCTGGCCCAGCGTGAAAGCCAGGAACTCACTCCGGGAGCCATCGCCGGTTTGATTCAGGCTGGTTTGTGTTTGCGTGGTATAGGACATCGATTGAATCCTCTTGTACTCGATGGGGGTTATCTGATCTCAGAAAAACACAGGATTGGCATTCAGCTGGCGACCCGATCTCAGCAGTGCGGCCACATCAAGAATCAGGGACACGCCGCCATCGCCCAGAATCGTGGCGCCTGAAATACCCGCCACCTTGCGGAAATTCGATTCCAGGTTCTTGACAACGACCTGCTGCTGGCCAACCAGGCTGTCAACCAGCAAAGCCGCTTTCTTGCCCTCGGATTCGAGAATGACAAGGATGCCTTGCGAGGGCTCGGTAAACTGGGTCTCGATCGCAAAAATCTGATACAGGGGAATAAGCGGCAGATACTCCTCGCGTACCTTGACCACCTTGCCCTGGCCGGCGATTTCCTTCACGTCGGCAGCCACAGGCTGCAGGGATTCGATGACATAACCCAACGGCAGGATATAGATCTCGTCGCCCACCTTGACCGACATGCCATCGAGAATGGCCAGGGTCAGTGGCAGGGAGATGGCAATGGTCGTGCCCGATCCGGGCACAGAACGGATATCGACCGTGCCGCCCATCGCCTTGATATTGCGTTTCACCACATCCATGCCGACGCCGCGCCCGGACACATCGGTCACCACTTCTGCGGTCGAGAATCCGGGTGCGAAAATCAGCTGCCATACCTCGCTGTCCGGCATGGTGTCGGACACAGGCAACCCTTGCTGCCTGGCCTTATCAAGAATTCTGTCGCGATTCAGTCCGCCGCCATCATCACTGACCTCGATCACAATGTTGCCGCCCTGGTGCGCGGCCGACAAAGTCAGCTTGCCTGTCTCGTTCTTGCCGCTGCTGCGGCGCTTTTCCGGCATTTCAAAACCATGGTCCACACTGTTGCGAACCAGATGGGTCAGCGGATCGACGATACGTTCGATCAAACCTTTGTCGAGTTCAGTGGCGGCACCACGCGTAATAAACTCCACCTTCTTGCCGAGCTTGGCCGCCAGGTCACGCACCATGCGTGGAAAGCGCGAGAACACATAATCCATCGGCATCATGCGGATCGACATCACGGCTTCCTGCAGATCGCGCGTGTTGCGTGCCAGCTGGCTGGCGCTGTTAAGCAGGCGTTCATGAACAATGGGGTCTAGCGCATTAATGCGCTGTTCGATCATGGCCTGGGTGATGACCAGTTCACCCACCAGGTTGATCAGCTGGTCGACTTTCTCGACACCGACCCGAATCGATGAAGACTCCTGGCCCGATCCTTCCTTGTCCGTTGCACGCCGTCCGAGGTTCTTGGCTTCTGCTGCAGGGGCAGGTGCGCTGGCAGGCGCTTCCTGCTTGGCAGGCGGGACCTGACTATTCAAATCTGCGGCTTCAGGTGCAGCAACATCTGCGCTGGTCTCATCCGTCGTCGAATCCGCCTCTGCCGGGGCTGCTGCCTGCGACGCAGCGGCATGCGTGATTTTGAGATCATCCGGATCGAGCACGAAAGAACAAATCGCGATGATGTTGTCCTCAGACTCTGTGGTGGTCAGCATGAAAGCTGAGCGGCCATCACCCAGTTTCTCCTGGACGATGGTTCCGAGCAGACCCAGTTCTGCTGCCAGCGCATCCACATCCTTTTGCGACACTTCGGGCAATTCGATGCGATAACAGAATTCACCTGCGGCATTTTGCGTCGGCGCTGCTTCGGTTTGAACTGGCTCCAGGACAGGTGCCTCAGGCGCCGATGTGGCCATGGCAGCAGAGGCGTCCACCTGCCCTTGCGACAAGGCCTTCAATCGCTGACACACGCTGTCAACCGCAGCCTGGTCTACGCTGGCGCCATGATGATGGCCATCCATCAGCATGGTCAGTACATCCTTGGCCACCAGAAAGGCATCCACATGCTCGGGGGTCAGCGCCATCTCACCCTTGCGGATCCGATCGAGCAACGACTCCAGCATGTGTGTCACTTCGGTGATGTCATTAAACGCAAAGGTCGCCGCTCCCCCCTTGATGGAGTGCGCTGCCCGGAAAATCGCATTGAGATCCTCGCTGTCCGGGTCAGACACGTCGAGTGCGAGCAACAGCTTTTCCATTTCGGCAAGCAGTTCATCTGCCTCATCGAAGAACACCTGGTAAAACTGGCTCATATCAATAGTCATATTTCCGCTCCGTCATATCCGACTGCCATTCCATTTATTTGCCACGTCCTGAACCAATCAATTTCCCGAAGACTTCGATCAAGCACACCGGGCGAGAGGCCCGGCCATCCATCCATTAGCCCCCACCACTTTACCCAGGGCTTGCACCGCATCGCCTGACTCGGTTGTCAACACTACTATCGGCACATTTTGGTAATTCTTCATGGTCCGGAGCACCTTAATCAGGCACAAACCATCCATATCCGGCATGTTCTGCTCAGCGAGCACCCGATCATCCGCTGTTCCCTGCTCTTGTTCAGTCCATCCGGCCCATCCCCCTTCAATCATCTCGCAGCCGGCCTGCCTCAAACTGAAAGCCGCCATCTGGCGAAGTGGCCTGGAACCCTCCACCGTAAACATCGTTTGGGTCATGCTTATGTCCTGCCTTGAACATGCTCAATCCCGTGGTCGCGCCTGTCCTTCTGGTTGATTTGAAAAAAGACCGGGGTCGCCGTTTTCCGGATCCAGCTGATTCACCAAGGAGACACTGAACCAGTTGGTTTGCCTTGTGGTTCGGCAAGCCCGTCCTGAGTGGCATCGAAGGGCTCCCACGAACGAAATCAACCACTTGCCGTTCGTCCTGGGCTTGTCGAAGGGCTTGTTCAGTGTCGCACCAAGCTGTGCACGCATAGCCGGTCACCGCTGTACGACATGCCGGTTGATTCCTCCGCGTAGCGTCCCGGTACGGAAGTTGTGTTTGAGGGGTTGAATTTCGCACGCCAACAGGCTGCGCATGATCTCAAGCTGTTGACCTGTTGCACGATGGGTCGCTGCCCCGATACCCAGGACAGCACCTGCCTGTTCACGCACTCGGCGGATGGCAGGTTATTGAATACAGCCGCATGTTTATATGAAGTTGAAGAGCGACAACTTTGTTGCGCTGACAAAGGAGCGTTGCGCGGCTTCGAGAGTGGTCTGCTGCTGCGAGAGCCTGGTCAGGGCTTCGGTGTAATCGAGATCCTGCAATTCCGACAGGGTCTGGCTGTACTGGATATCGCGGTCCTCGCCCGCAAAGTCGAGCGTCTCGAGTTCCTGCAGGCGCGAACCGGCCGATGCGCGAACCGTGAGTACGCTGTCCAGTGCCAGATCAATATTGGTTTTGGCTGTTCCCAGATCCGCCGCTGCCGGCATCCCGGGTGTCTGCAGCAGGGTGATGAGATCGTTCAGGGTGGCAAATATATCCTGCCCCCCGCCCTGGAATACCGTCGAACCAGGTGCAGTGACCGACATCTGGCGCGCAGTATCGACCTGAATCAGGCGTTGTCCCACGTCACCGTTATATGTCACCACGCCGAGCGCGTCTTTGGAAAACGCGGGCGATGTGGTCTGGAATCCCGAGAACATGTAATTTCCCACTCCGTCGCGGCTATTGGCCAGACCCAGCAACTGGTCCCGGCGTGCACTCAATTCAGTCGCCATGGAACCACGTTCCGCATCATTCAATGCGCCATTGCCAGCAGCAATCACAGTGGTTCTCACGTTCTGCAGCAACTCGGTCACGCTCGACAGCGTACCGTCCATTTCGCTTAGTGCGCTTGTGGCGTACCGACGGTTGACACCGTACTGGGTATTGAGCGATTGAGACTGGCTCACTTCAAGCGCGCGGGCCGCACCGACGGGATCATCAGCCGGCGTCAGGATACGACGACCGGTGGATATCTGCTCTTGCGTCTTCGCCATCCCGGCCTGCAAATCGCCAATGCGGGCTGCGCCGGTATCAAACATGGTTTGGGTGCTGATACGCATGATATTTACCGTCCAAGTGAAATCAACATGTCGAACATTTCGCTGGCAATCTGCATGACCTTGCCAGCCGCCTGATAGGCCTGCTGGTAACGCAACAGGTTGGCAGCCTCTTCATCGAGGTTCACCCCGGATTCGTTCTGTATCGACACCGTGGTTTCGGTCAGCATCCTGCCTGCCGCGCTACTGGTGACTTCGAGCTCCCGCGTTTTATTGCCGATCTGGCTGACGATCTGGGAGTAGGCCCCCTGGTACGTGGTAGTACCGCCGTTCATCGAGTTGCTGGTTTGCAATCCTCCCAGCAGCAGGGCATTGCGGTTATCACCCACGCCACCAGTATTGGGCCCCACGGTAAACTCGTCGCCGGTTGCGGGTGCTCCGCTAACAGCCATGCTCCAGCCGTTATAGGTAATGGTGCTACCGGGTGTATATGTCAGTCCGGTCGGGTTACCGGTTCCCGTTCCGACCACATCAAATGTCGTTGCCGAAGTGAATCTGATCGTCACTGGCTGCTGCAGATTGATGTCGAGCGGAAGTGATGCATTCACGCTGCCTGCTGTGATGCTCCCCGTCCCGGTATTGGCGTTCCCGACTGCCGTCCGGATCGGTGCGGCAGCTGCAATCGACCTGGGATCCGTAATCGCCACGGAAAAATCGGATGCACCCGTGGCTGAAAAGAAATTGCCGCCAAGATTACCGTCAATATCCTGACCCAGCTGGTGTTGCGCGTTGAATGAAGCGGCCAGTCCGGTGGCCAGGCTATCGAGCGAAGCCTGGGCGGGCTCAAGGGTCTGGCTGCGAAATGCCATCACTCCGCCCAGTTTCCCGCCAACCAGACTGGATGCACTCACAATAACGGGACCGCTATTGGTCACGTAGGCAACCTCGATCTTCTGCGGATCGCTGGGTGAGGCCATGGTAGCGAGCCGGGAGGTTTTTGCCCCAACCACCAGCGGCTGGCCATTGCCGATAAAAACGTTGTAGTCGCCGTTGTCCTGCTTGACGACGGTCGCATTGATTTCCTTGTTCAGATCGAGGATCAACTGATCGCGTTGATCGAGCAGGTCATTGGCGGGTTGGCCCGTCCCTCTCTGCATGCGGCCGATGGTGTCATTCAGGGTGGCGATCTGCTCTGCATAGGCATTGATGGTATTGACGCTGGACGTGATCTGGCTGTTGACGCCCTGATCCATCTCATTGAGGCGTCCGGACAGGCTCTGAAAACGGGAAGCCAGCGATTCAGCCGTGGACAGCGCCGCCTGACGTGCTGGAATCGAACCAGGATTCGAGGCCATTTCCTGGATGCCGCTGAAAAAATCCTGTATGGCCGGCGACAGACCGGCAGCCGAATCCGCCAGCATATTGTCGATCTGCTTGATTTGCGCGTAATAGCTATCGAGTCCACTTTTTGTGGACTGGGCGGCACGTTCCTGGCCTACCAGATACTCGTTGTAAACCCGCTTGATGCTGGTGACTTCGGCACCCTGTCCTAGAAAGCCTACGCCAAAGCTCTGTGGCTTGGCCGCGCCCTGAATCACGATCTGGCGGTTATATCCGGGCGTCGCGGCATTCGCAATATTGTGGCCTGTCGTGCTGATACCCACCTGTGCGGCAGCGAGTGCAGTCTGACCGATGCTGAGAATACTGGTAGCCATTTATCTGTGCCGGTAGGTTTCTGGGTAAGTTAATATGATGCTTGTCAGTTGAATCGGTGCGTTCGCCGGTTTCTTGAGCCCAATAGTTCAAACCAGCTCAAATTGCCTGATCACGCCCATCAGCTTTTGCGCATACTTGGGGTCGGTGGCATAGCCTGCCTGTTGCAAACCCTGGGCAAAGCCCGCGGCATCCTGACCCTGCGCGATGACATTCTGGTAACGCGGATTCGACCGCAGCAGGTTGGCGTAATCGCGGAAGGAATCGGCGTAGGAGTCATAGGCGCGGAAGGTATCGACCTGTTTCTGTGGCTTGCCGTTGACGTATTCCGTGGTGACGATATCTACTGTACGGCCTTTCCAGGAGCCTCCCGCCTTGATTCCAAACAGGTTATGGCTGTTCTGGCCATCCGCGCCGCGAATTTCCGTCCGCCCCCAGCCGGTTTCCAGGGCAGCCTGACCCATCATGAACCGGGCCGGAATACCGGTGCTGGCGCTTGCCTCCTGGGCATGCGGCAGGACACGCTGCACAAAAGCCTCGACATGGGCAGGGGCATCACCGTTACGCACCGCAGCCGGCAAGGGCTGCGCTGGCGCTGGCGCATTCAGGGGCATGCCCTGGGTCGTGGCGCCCGTACCAGGCATTTCAGCTTCGCCAGCAGCCGGCATCCCGATTGCGGTGGAAAGCTGGCGCACCATGACGTCGGCCAGGCCAATGCCACGGCTGGCCATGCGCTGGGTCAGCTGCTGGTCCAGCATCGAGGTGTACATGCGGGTCTGTTCACTATCGAACATGCCGTCCTGCGGCGTCGCTTCACGCATGCTTTTCATCAGCATGTTCATGAACACTGCTTCGAACTGTTGTGCGGCCGCTTTCAGCGCCTCGGGCGAGGACTGCTTGGCCTCGAGCTTGAGCTGGTTGACGCCCTGGACATCGAGCGCAAACTTGGAGGAGAGGTCAGCACCGCCGATAGCCACTTTAGATCACCTCCAGTTCGGCCCGCAGCGCACCGGACGCTTTCAGGGCCTGAAGAATGGCCAGCAGATCCTGCGGCGTGGCGCCGATGGAATTGAGCGCTTTCACCACGTCGGACAGCGATGCGCTGTTCTTGAGCAGCATGACTTCACCCGGCTGCTGACGGATTTCGATCTGCGATCTTGCAGTCACCACCGTTTCACCTCTGGATAGCGGCGCAGGCTGGCTGATTACCGGTTCGGAGCTGATCACGACCGACAGATTGCCGTGCGACACGGCACTGTGATCGAGCATCACGGCACGGTTCATCACCACCGAGCCGGTGCGGGCGTTGATGATGACCTTGGCCATGGCCTGGGCCGGGCTGACATCCAGGCTTTCAATCGCGCCCAGGAACGTGACACGTTCGCTTTCACCAGCCGGCGTGCGCACCTGGATGACCCGGCCATTGATCGCACGGGCGGTGTCCTTGCCGAAACGCGTGTTCACCGCATCCACGACCCGGCTGGCCGTGGTGAAATCGCTTTGCCGCAATTCCAGATTGATCGAATCCGAATCGCCCAGCGCGGTGGCCACCCGGCGCTCGATCGTCGCGCCAGCCGGAACGCGTCCCACGCTTGAGTGATTGATCTGCACCTGGCTGCCGTTCGCCGCCGCACCTGCGCCACTGACCACCAGGCTACCCTGCGCCATGGCATAAATCTGTCCATCCGCACCCTTCAGCGGGGTCATCACCAGGGTGCCCCCGCGCAGGCTTTTGGCATTGCCAATTGAAGACACGGTGATATCGATGGTCTGCCCGGACTGCGAGAACGGCGGCAACTCGGCGGTCACCATCACGGCAGCCACGTTCTTCAACTGCATGTTGACGCCCGGCGGCATGTTGACGCCCATCTGCGCCAGCATGGCGACGATGCTCTGGGTGGTGAATGGCGTTTGCGTGGTCTGGTCGCCCGTACCGTCAAGGCCGACCACCAGGCCATAACCTGCAAGCTGGTTCACCCGTACGCCCTGTATCGTGGCGATGTCCTTGATGCGTTCAGCCTGGGCGCCACCGCTTATCAGCAGCGCCGCGAGAAAAATCAGACGTGGAATGCTCATGATGCGCACCCCCTTATAAAGGTAAGACACTGAGGAAGAAACGCGCCAGCCAGTTCATCATTTCAGCCTTGTCGATATTGGCACTGGTGCGGTACTCGAAACGCGCATCGGCCACTTTGGAAGAGGGAACGGTATTGCCGGCCAGGATGGTGTCAGGCTGAACCACGCCCGACAGGCGAACGAATTCGGTGCCCTTGTCGAGCGCAATCTGCTTTTCACCGGCGACGACCAGGTTGCCGTTAGGCAATACTTCAACCACGGTCACGGTCACATTGCCGGTGAAGTTGTTGCCCGAGTTGACCTCGGACTTGTCGTCGTAAGTATTCGACGAGGTGGCGCTCACGCCCAGTCCCTGCAGCATCTTGAGCGGCAGTCCGGTGATGTTGCCAATCGAGGTATCGACCTCACCGGTTTTCTCACCCGTGGACGAGGCTTTTTTGCTGGCCTGGGTTTTTTCGTTGATGGCGATCGTCAGAATGTCGCCGACGTGGCGTGCACGGCGGTCCTCAAACATCGGCCGATACGTCGCTGCCTGGTAAATCGTGCCATTGCTGGCAGTCTGGACAGGCTGCGCCTGCGGGCGCGCAGTGGTGGGCTGCTGCACGATAGAGGATGGCGTCGTGCTGCACCCCACCAGTCCCAGCAGCACCCCCACCCATCCAAATTTACTCAGCCTGTTCATGATTCACCTCAAAGCTGGGTCAGACGCTGCAACATCTGGTCGGATGTCTGAATCGCCTTGCTGTTGATCTCGTAGGCGCGCTGGGTCTGGATCATGTTGACCAGTTCTTCCACCACATTGACGTTCGAGGTTTCGACGTAGCCCTGGTTCAGCACGCCCGCGCCATTGCTGCCCGGCGCATTGGAACTCGGCGTCCCCGATGCGGCGGTTTCGCCGTACAGGTTCTCGCCCAGGCTCTGCAATCCAGCCGGGTTGATGAATGTCGCCAGTTGCAGGGTGCCAATCGTGACCGGTGTGGCCGAGCCAGCCTGCTGCACCGATACGGTGCCATCGCGTGCAATGGTCAGGCTTTGCGTATCGGCCGGAATGGTGATGGCCGGCTGGACCGCGTAGCCGCTGGAGGTCACCAGCTGGCCATTGGCATCGGACTGGAACGAACCGTCACGCGTGTAGGACGTGGTGCCATCCGGCATCAATACCTGGAAAAAGCCGTTACCCTGAATCGCCACATCCTTGGAATTACCTGTTTGCTGCAGGTTGCCCTGGGTAAAGATGCGTTCGGTCGCCACCGGCTTCACACCGGTGCCAATCTGCAGACCGGACGGCAGTTGCGTCTGTTCGGACGACTGTGCACCGGGCTGACGAACGGTCTGGTACAGCAGGTCCTCGAACACCGCACGCGCACGCTTGAAGCCGCTGGTGCTGACGTTGGCGAGGTTGTTGGAAATCACGTCCATCTGCGTTTGCTGCGCATCCAGACCGGTTTTGGCAATCCATAGTGAGCGAATCATGTCGGCTCCTTTAAAAAATCATTTCATCCGCGAAGAACGCGAAGAAACACGAAGAAAGATCGAAGGGCTTCTACTTCGCGGCCCTTCGCGTCCTTCGCGGACAAGAAATCAACTCATGCTCAGCAGTTGGGCTGCCTTGCCGTCATTGTTTTCAGCGTGTTGCAGCAATTTCATCTGCATCTCGAACTGGCGTGCCAGTGAAATCATGTTGACCATTTCGTCGACGACGTTGACGTTGCTCGACTCCAGCGACCCGCCGATCAGCATCACATTGGGGTCGACCGGCGCCGGTTTTCCGTCCTTCATCCGGAACAGGCCGTCATCCCCGCGAACCATGTCTGCCTCTTTCGGGTTGACCAGCTTCATGCGGCCAATTGATGTCAGCCCGGTGGCGGCAGATCCGTCCGGAACCAGCGATACCGTGCCATCCTTGGCCACGGCGAGATTGCGCCCCGGCGGAATCGACATCGGCCCGCCATCGCCCAGCACATTGAGGCCGTTGTGCGTTTGCAGAATGCCGTTCTCGTCCATGCGCAAGCTGCCGTTGCGGGTGTAGGCCTCGGTGCCGTCCGCGGCCTGAACCGCGAGCCAGCCCCGGCCCTGCACCGCCATATCCAGATCGCGGCCCGTATGCTGGATGGCGCCCGCCCGGAAATCGCTGCCGGTGGTGGAATCCACCACAAAGGCACGGGTCGGCAGGGGCGCACCCTGCACCGGCACAGCCCGGAACTGATCGACCTGCGCACGGAAACCGGTGGTGGTGGCATTGGCCAGGTTGTTCGAAGCCGTCGCCTGCTTTTCCAGGATGTGCTTCGCGCCGGTCATGGCGGTGTAGATCATGCGATCCATGCTGCCTCCTTAATCGATCAGCCGGTCAATGCTTAACGCAGGTTGACCAGGGTTTGCAGCACGGCATCCTGGGCCTTGATGGTCTGCGCGTTGGCCTGATACACCCGCTGCGCGGTAATCAGATTGACCAGTTCGGCCGTCAGGTCGACGTTGGAGTCTTCCACCGCAGAGGATTGCAGCACGCCCAGGCCTCCAGAATCGGGGGTGCCTACCAGCGCGGCGCCCGAGGTCGCACTCTCGGCCCACATGTTATTGCCCAGTGGCTGCAGGCCATTGGGGTTGGCGAAATTCGCCAGCACCACCTGGCCCAGCACGGCCGACTCGCCATTGGTATAGCGGCCCAGAATCACGCCGTCGGCACCGATGTTGAAGCCCGACAGCCGGCCCGAGGTGTAGCCGTCCGGCTTCAGCGAGTTGACGCTGAACGTTGAGCCGAACTGGGTGGTACCGGTGAAATCGAAGGCAACGGGGAACGGCGTGGTGGCCCCCGTTGCCGTAGCCGGAACGTTGATGGCTGCAAGCGGCATCACGGTTGTCAGGGCGCCAGTGGCGTTGAAGCTCAGGGAGGCAACCGGGCCTGCACCGATCTGCGTTCCATCGCTGGACGCGTACACATCCCAAGCGCCAGACGGCCGTTTCACGTAATACGTTTGCAGCGTCTGGGCATTGCCCAGGCTGTCGTAAATCTGCGCCGCAGTCGAATTATGGAAGGTGGTCGAATCGTTCATGTTGAACGGTGTGACCGCCACATTGATCGCGGTCTTGCCTGAATCCAGGTTGAGCACGGCATCCATCTCGGTGGTGATCTGCGGGGCCAGGTCGGAGGTGTTGATACTCAGCGGTGACGGCGCACCGGTCGACAGCACGCCGCTGGCGTTCGCCGTATAGCCCGTCAGCTGGCCGCCGGTCGGATTGACGATGTAGCCGTTCTTGTCGAGCTGGAACTGGCCATTGCGCTGGTAGGCAATCTCGCCATTGGTTTCCATGCGGAAGAAGCCACCGCCGTTGACCGCCATATCAAGTGGATTGTTGGTGGAAGTGATATTGCCCTGGGTGAACAGCTGGGTCACCTGTGCCACCTTGGTGCCGATGCCGGCGTTCGAACCACCGGCGCCGGTGAGCGAATTGGCATACACGTCGGCAAACTGGGCCTGCGACTGCTTGAACCCGACCGTGCCGGAGTTTGCCACGTTGTTGCCGATGACATCCAGATTCTTGGCTGCGGCATTGAGGCCGCTCAATCCTTGCTGAAAACTCATGTTTTTCTCCTTAATGAAGACGCTGGTGGATCACACCAGACCGACTCTGATCAACTCAGAAAATTTGCCGGATATCGGCGTAACCCACACTCTTGCTGCCTGCCAGATTGAGCTGCACGCCCTGGCTGTTTTGCGAAACGCTGTTCACCACATTCAGATTCAACGTGGTGTTGCTGACGGCTTGCCCGCCTTGCACGGCTTCGACCGAGAATTGATACTCGCCCGCTGCGGCCGTGGCGCCCGTGTTGGTCAAGCCATCCCAGGCCAGCGCATTCACGCCGGCATCGCGTGGTCCCAGATTCAGGCTGCGAACCAGATTGCCCGATGCATCCTTGATGCTGACGTTGACGCTGTCCGCCGGCCGCGACAATTCAAAACCGATGACATCCTGGAACTGGGCAGGATTAAGCGTATCGCCCGGCACCAGCACCCCGTGGCCGATCAGGTTGGCCGCCTGCGACATCTGATTGGGTCCCAGGCTGGCCGCCAGCGCTTCAATCTTGCTGTTCATGTCCTCGATGCCCTGCACCGTGGAAAGCTGGGCCATCTGGCTGGTCACCTGCGCGTTGTCCAGAGGATTCAGCGGGTCCTGGTTTTTCATCTGCGCGACCAGCAGGCTCAGAAAACGATTTTCGGTTTCCTGCGCACTGCTCGTGGTTGCACTTGATGCTCCAGCACCAAACAGACTGGTGACGTTGCTGCTGTCTTGTACGGTTGTCATGGCGTGTCCTTGGTTAATCGTTCAGGCTGATCATTGACCCAGCGTCAGGGTCTTGAGCAACAGGGTTTTCGTGGTGTTCATCATTTCCACGTTGGATTGATACGAACGCGAGGCAGAAATCATGTTGACCATCTCCTCGACGACATTGACGTTGGGCATGGTCACATTGCCCTTCTCATCGGCGAGCGGGTTCTTGGGGTCGTACACCACTTTCATCGGCGACTGGTCTTCGACCACCGCCGCCACATTCACGCCGGTTGCGCCGTTTTCGCCCACCGGCGTGGCGGCAAACACCACCTGCTTGGCCTTGTAGACCTCGCCATTGGCGCTGGTTGCGCTATCGGCATTGGCCAGGTTGCTGGCAACCGTGTTGAGCCGCTGCGACTGGGCATTCATGGCCGACCCGGCCACGTTGAGAATATTGAACAGAGACATGCGCCTGACTCCTTATCCCTGAATCGCGGCCAGCAAGCCCTTGATCTGCTGGCTCAGGCGCGTCAGATTGAATTCGTAGTGAATGGTGTTTTCCGCAAAGGCGGCGCGCTCGGCATCCATGTCCACCGTGTTGCCATCGATGTTGCCCTGCGAGGGGTTGCGGTATTGCAGGCTCGCGTTGGCCGTCATGCCGGGGTTACCCTTCAAATGCCCGGGCGCCGTGGCGGTCATGGCAACGCCACCGGATGCGGCCGTGCCCTTGAGCGCGCCCTGCAGCGTCGTCCTGAAATCCAAGTCACGCGCCTTGTAGTTGGGCGTGTCGGCATTGGCGATGTTGGACGCCAGTACCTGCTGGCGCTGGTCGCGCACTTTCAGCGCCTGTGCGTGGAAATTCAGCATGTTGTCCAGCTGAGTCATCATGTTCGTCACCTCTTACTTTGCTGCCCGAGCCGCAAAGCCTTTTTGCGATGACTGCATCCTAGACATGCCGCTGTCAATTCAATCGCACGATAAGCGGCAAAAAGCCCGCTTACTTCGGCGTTTTACCCAGGACACCCGGGCAAGCGCCTGGAATCCTCACGGCATCAGCATTTCGCATCGTCCCGACTACATTTTTAACACTCCCATTACATATCCAGACACCCACTCCGCCTTATCATGCGCAGCAAGCACGCTCCTTGCTTTACCAGCAGTGCCTCAAGGGAAACAACAATTCGAATAACGCGTACGCAATACCAAAAACATGATCAGCCTGATCTCAACCCGTTTTACGCATTACCGACCTGGCCCACGCCTGCTGTGGCAGTCCGTGCTGCTCGTGCTTGCGCTCCTCCCTGGTCATCCCTGCCATGCGTTCAGCCCCGCGTTCTACTATGGGCCGTCGAATTTTCCGCATGAGATGCAAGCATTCAACACCTGGATCGTAGAGCCTGCTCAATTCAGCGACCCCAAACTCATCGCCCAGCACCAGGACAAGCTGTTCGCCTATGTCAGCCTCGGCGAAATCGATGCAACACGCCCCTACATGTCCAGAATGCCGTCCACCTGGCTGCGGGGTGACAACCCCGCCTGGAAAAGCCGTGTGATTGACCAGTCTGCGGCGGGCTGGCCCCGGTTCTTCGTCGATGAAGTGATCTCCCCGCTGCGGAAACAGGGCTATCGCAACTTTTTTCTCGACACGCTGGACTCCTACCACCTGATTGCCAACACGCCCGAAGCACGGCAAAAACAGGAACAGGGCATGATCGAGGCGATTCGCCTGCTGAAATCGCGCTTCCCCGACGCCCGCCTGATCGTCAACCGTGGGTTTGAAATCCTGCCCCATATCAAGGATCTGGTCACAGCCGTTGCGGCCGAGTCCCTGTTCCAGTCCTGGAACAACACTTCAAATCGTTACGTTGCGGTGAGCGCAAGCGATCGTTCGTGGCTGATGGGCCAACTCGTCCGGATACGCGACACGTACAAGCTGCCGGTCATCGTGATCGACTACGCCCCGCCCGCCAAACGCACCCAGGCGCGCGAAATCGCCGCCAAGATCCTGGCGAATGGCTTCATTCCCTGGGTCAGCGATGGTCATCTGAACGGCATGGGGATCGGTGCGCTTGAGATCCTCCCGCGCAAGATATTGATGCTGTATGACGAGAAGCCGGACGGTGACGTCCTCAAGGAAAGCCTGCTGCACCGCTATGCGGCCATGCCCCTCAACTACCTGGGCTACGTCCCGGAGTACCGCAACCTCCAGACCGAAGGCCTGCCCGACGCATCGCTGGCCAGGCACTACGCCGGCATCGTCACCTGGTTCACCTCGGCCGAAACCAGCAATGGCGCCGCACTGGAGAAATGGCTGTTGCAGCAGGCAGAGGACGGCATACCCATCGCCAGCCTGGGCTATTTCGGCTTCGACCTGGCCGGCAGGGCCGGAAGCCGGCTGGGATTCAAGTACCAGCCTCGAACCTCCAGAAGCACTATCCACGTGCTTGCCGCGACACCCGAGGCGGCATTCGAAACCACGCCCTTGCCGCTGACAGATGAATTCTTTCCGCTTGCGGCCGGCCCCCAGGCTCAGGTCTGGCTGCAGACCGGCGACGGCAAGGACACACAGGATGCCGTGGCCATCACCCCCTGGGGCGGATATGCGCTCTCGCCTTTCGTCGTCAACAGCCTGGGACTGAACGACAGGGTAAGCACCAGCTGGGTCATCAACCCCATCACCTTCTTCAGGCAGGCGCTGAAACTGCCCGATGTTCCGGTTCCGGATGTCACGACGGAAAATGGCCAGCGATTGCTGATCACACACATCGATGGCGATGGATTTGCCAGCAAGGCCGAATTTCCCGGCTCGCCGTGGGCAGCCGACGTGTTGTATCGGGAAATTCTGCAGCGCTACCCCCTGCCCACCACGGTCTCCGTCATTGAAGGCGAAATAGCCAAAGACGGGCTGTATCCGAAACTTGCCGGCACACTTGAACCGATCGCCCGCAAGATATTTGCCTTGCCGCATGTCGAGGCCGCGAGCCATTCCTTTTCCCATCCATTCCGCTGGGAGAAGCTCACAGCAGGCAGCGAAAATGAAGGCTATAACCTGGCCATCCCCGGTTATGCCTACGATGTCGACCGGGAAATCAGCGGGTCGGTGAAATACGTTGAAAGCCTGCTGCCCGCAGGAAAGCGCTGCGAGATGTTTCTCTGGACAGGCGAGTGCAACCCCGACAAGACCACGCTGGAAAAAATCTATCAGGGCAATCTGCTGAACATGAACGGTGGCGATACCACCATGTCCCGCATGAACCCCACGCTCACCGCCGTTGCCCCGCTGGGCATACCCAGGGACGAGATTTTCCAGGTCTACGCGCCCAACCAGAACGAGAACATGTATACCAACCTGTGGACCGGGCCGTTCTACGGCTACGAGCGCGTGATCGAAACCTTCCGGCTCACGGACAAGCCCCTGCGCCTCAAGCCCATCAATATTTATTACCACACCTACTCGGCCAGCAAACCGGCCTCGCTCAAGGCACTGAAAAAGGTATACGACTGGGCGCTGAGCCAGCCGGTGTTGCCATTGCATGCCTCGGCCTACGCCCGCAAGGTGCTTGATTTCAACGAGCAGACCCTGGCCCGCGAAGGGGATGGCTGGCGTATCACGGGCGGCGGCGAAACCCGCACGCTGCGTATTCCCAAACGCATGGGCTATCCCGATCTCACGCGCAGCGAGAACATCCTCGGCTGGTGGGATGAGGACGATGCCCGCTATGTGCATCTTGCCGGTGCCCCCTCAAGCTTGCTGGTCCTGGCCGGGCAGCCCGCCAACCGGCCCTGGCTCGCCCGTGCAAACGGGCGCATCAGCCCTTCCCAATCCGGCTGGACATTCAACGCCGCCCAGCCCCTGAAGGTGGAACTGGGTGGCGTCGGACAGTGCACCGTTCTGGTCGATGGCCGCCCTGCCGCACTACAGCGCAAGGCAAATGGATACGCGTCCCTGAGCATCGCCGCCCGCACCGCCCACATCGAGATGCGCTGTGCTCAATAAATCGGTGCTCCCTAAATCCGTACGCAACAAGACCTACACCCTGCCCCAGGGCCGCAAGGAGCGGCTGCGCCTTTTAAGCTGGCCCAGGATCCTGATCTTTACGTTACTGATCATCGCGGTCATGGCACTGCTCTATCCGCGTACCCGGCTGATCGATAAAATCATGCATACCAATGGGCAGGATCCGCTCAGCCGCAACTATCTGCTGAACCTGCTGAAAAGCGATCCGGGGAACGCCCAGCTCCAGCTCAAGCGCGCACTGATGCAAATCGATGCCAACCAGTTGCAGGAAGCCGAGCAGCTGATACTGGAACTGCAAACTCAAAACGATCCCGCCATCCGTATCCAGCTTGCACAGGCACTGCTGACGTTGCGTGAGCAGCAGGCGTTTACCCACCCTGCCGGAAGCCTGCCCAGGCAACACGCGCTCCCCGCCTTGTATCAGGCTCTGGCCGCACTCGGCGAACTGCCACTGGATGCCCGCGCGCGTGAGGCCCTGGCGGAAAAAGCCGCATCCTACGGTGCGAGCGAAAAGGCCATCCGGCTGTATCGCAGCCTGGCCGAGGATGCAGACCCGGCATCCCGGCTGAAGTGGCTGGAGAAAGCGGCCCAGACTGCGCTCTCGCTGGGTCGCTATCGGGAAGCCGCAGCCCTGCACTTTGAAGTACGCCATCTGCACCCGGAACTCACGCAGCAGAAAACCAGTTTCCAGGCAGGCGTGCGCGCACTGCAGTCCGGCAACCTGCCCGCCGAAGCGCTCGACCAGGCGGAAAATCAGCTTGGCAATCTGGCAGACGAACCCGACATGCTGCTGTTCATGGTGCGGCTGGCCCAGGCGGCGAACCGGAACGACCGTGCCGAATTTTATGTTCGCAAGCTGCTGCGTTATGCCGAACTGGGTGGGCGGACCCATCTGGCTGCCGGATACACACAGCCTGTCTCCTCGCCAACGCTGAGCGACGCCCTGGGCATATCGAAGCGACATCCCGACTGCCAAGAGCGCAGCCGCACCACTTGCTGGGCACGCTTGCCGGGCAGCCAGCCGCTGCGTGCCGCTGCCGCATTCAAGCCGGCCAGCCAGCAACCCCAACTGCCGTTCGACGACGAAATCTACCGTCTGGGCTACGACGTGTTTCTTGCCAACCGCAACGTCTCCAACGCCTATGTCGTGGCGGCGGCGGCGGTCAGGCAGGCGCCGGACAACGGCGATTGGCGCGAGCGGCTGGCCAGGGTGGCGGAATGGAACGGCAAGCCCGCCATGGCGCTGGAACAATGGCGCTATCTCGCCTTGCGCCGGGATAGCGAACAGGCCTGGCAGGCCATGCTGCGCCTGGCGCCGGGATTGTTCGATGAGGAAACAGTCGTGCTGGCGCTGCTGCATGAACACCAGCAGGGCCGCCTGAGCGATGTGCGTCTGCTGCGCCTGGTGCAGGCATTCGAGGCCATGGGCGAAGCCCGCAAAGGCGTGGAATTTCTTCAGCAGGCGTATCAAAAAACGCCGCGCCGGATCCTGCTCGAGCAGCAGGCCTGGCTGGAAGAGCGCCTGGGCATGCCCGACGCGGCTATCGCCAGCCTGCGCAAGCTGGACCAGAAACATGGCCTGTCCACAGGCGAGGTCAGCCGCCTGGCTACGCTCCTCATCGCCCAGGGTGACATGGCGGCAGCCTATCAAACCCTGCAACGCCACCAGACGCCTGCCACGCAACAGGACCGGGCTTACCAGGGACTGATGGCCGAACTCGCGTGGCGTTTG
This sequence comes from Thiobacillus sp., assembly GCA_019911765.1. GTDB lineage: Bacteria > Pseudomonadota > Gammaproteobacteria > Burkholderiales > Thiobacillaceae > Thiobacillus. The sequence continues at coordinate 1,747 of JAIOJU010000157.1, read as the reverse complement.
CAGGACGTCAACAGCGCCAAGCGGATTTATCAGGCACTGTACGCCAAGGGCACGCTGGAATCCTACGAGGCCGAACGGCTGATGCTGTTGATGCGGAAAAGCAGCCCGGATGCAGCGGCCCGGCTTGCCGCCCATTACTGGAACCAGACCCGTCAACCGCGCTATCTGCATCTTGCGCTTGAGCTCTACACCCAGACCCGCAACATCGCGGCTGCCGAAGCCCTTCTGGCCAGCCTGACACCTGCCGAACTCAAGTCGCAGGAACAGCAAACCCGCTTCCTGCAGCTTCGTGCCGAGCTGCATCGTGCACACGGCAATCTGGCCGCGGCCATCCACGACATGCAGCGCGCCGTGCACATCATGCCTGCCGACATGGGCCTGAATGCACAGTTGCTGTGGCTGCTGATCGAAGCCCGGGATACCACCCAGCTTGCAGCGCGCCTTGCCCAGCACCACCCGCGCGCACTGGGCGAACCCGCACTATGGGCGCCGGTAGGCGCAGGTTTTGCGCTGCTGTCGAACGCACGCGATGCCCTGCCCTACTATGCCCGCCAGGCCGCCGCCCATCGCGATGACTATCTCTGGCAGGTGGGCTATGCGCAGGTACTCGAAGAAGCCAGGCAGGCAGACATGGCCTGGCGCATTCGCCACCATGCCTGGCTGAACCTGAAACGCAGCGGCCAGCCCGGTCCCGGACAACGCGAGCAATGGCAGGCGATGGCCACGCTGGCCCTGCGCTTGTCTCCGGGTGACACCAGTGCGCAATGGCTGCGCGAATGGCTGCGCCTGGACACGGCCGATCAGCAGCAACACACGCCGGAAGCCAGGGAACTGGCCACGGCCTGGTTCCTGTCCAACGAGCAATACGAATCCGCGCGCCTCTGGCTGACCCGGCAATATGGCAAGCAATTGCAGGCGCCCGGCTGGGCCGAAGCCGCCCTGGCCCTGCAAAGCAACGACAAGGCAGCTTTGCAGCGCATTGTGGAAGGTGGCGGTGCAGGCATCACGCCCGAAACCCGCGTGGATGCCGCCATGCAGCTGCGCAACTTCGAGGCCGCCCGCCGGCTGGCCGAGGCAGGGCTGGATCTCGTGCCTGACAACGACGTGCTGCACCTCCAGCTCACCGAAAGCGTCTGGCAAATTCAGAATCGAGCGGGCACCGGATATCGCATCGAGGAACTTGGCGCACTCAAACGGCAGGGTTGGCAAATCAACGGGCAGTGGTCGGTGCAACCCAAGCTCAAAATGGGTCTGGAATTATCGGATGAGCGCCTGTCGAGTCTGGATAGCGGGCGGTTGATCAATCTGCCCAACAGTGACCGTCGGCTCACGTTCACAAGCCGCCTGGAACATGAATACGGCAACACTGGCTTGAAGCTGTTTTACCGTGACGCACTCAAATCCATGGCTGGCCTCCAGCTCGATCATGAACTGCGCTTCGACCGCCGCCTGCGCGTCACCGGCACGCTGGGCTACAACCTCGATGCCGATGAAAACGACGCCCTGAGTGCGGGCGGCATGAAAGACTCGCTCAAGCTCAGCGCCGAATGGCTGATCAGCAAGCGCGACTACCTGCTGGCCGATCTGTCCACCAACCGCTACACCAGCCAGGACCGCGTCTATCTTGGCAAGGGCACGGGGCTGACTGCCCAGTTGGGCCATCACTTCCGCACCGAGTACCCGGATTTCACCGTCAAGCTTTTGGGCAGCGTGTATGGCTTCAACAGCGACAGCACGGCAAATGGTG
>JAIOJU010000015.1 GCA_019911765.1 Thiobacillus sp. | reverse complement strand
GCATGGCAAGGACTCGATACAGGGCACGGCAGCGGGCAGGGGCATCGCGTAAAATCCGTGGATGGATTTTACCGCGCTTGTCCTTCCTCAATCATGGTATGTGTTCGGCTGGCTGGGGCTGGCTTTTCTGGGCTGGCGCTGGCTGATGTCGGGCGACTGGCGCAGGCTGGTTGAACCTCGGCAGATGAACCTGTTTCTGGGGGCGACCGTTGCGGTACTGGCCTTATGGCAAATCCGCACCGGGGTGAAGCCGGGCCTGACGTTCCACCTGTATGGCCTGTCGGTCCTGACCCTGATGTTCGGCTTCTGGCGTGCGAGCTTTGCGGGTGTCCTGATTCTGTTGATCAATGTCGTGTTCGGGCGCGGCAGTCTGATGGCGCTGGGGCTCGACGCGCTGCTGCAGGCGGCGTTGCCCGCCGCCGTGAGCTGGAGCGTGTTCCACCTGCTGGAACGCCATTTGCCGAACCATTTTTTCATTTATGTGCTGGGCAATGGTTTTTTTGGCGCGGCGCTGGCGGTGTCGGCCATTGGGTTGGCCAATACGGCCGTGATGGCGCTGGCAGAGGTCTATTCGCTGGAATATCTGTTGCGCCACTACACCCCCTATGCCGCGTTGCTGCTCAGCTGGTCGGAGGCTTTTCTGACCGGCATGGTGGTGACCATGATGGCAGTCTATCGGCCGGCCTGGCTGGAAACCTTTGATGACATTAAATACATCCAGAACAAATAAAACCTTGAATCCGATTTTGACTATTTCGTATCCCGACCTGCCGGTCAGCGCCCGTCGTGACGATATTCTTGAAGCGCTGAAAAAGAACCGGGTGGTGATCCTGTGTGGTGAAACCGGCTCGGGCAAGACCACGCAGATTCCCAAGATGTGCCTGGAGCTTGGAGTGCGGCCGGGCAAGCTGATCGGCTGCACCCAGCCACGCCGCATCGCCGCGCGTTCGGTGGCGACGCGTATTGCACATGAACTGGGTTCGGAGTTGGGCGGTCTGGTCGGCTACAAGGTGCGCTTCACCGACAAGGTGCGCCACGACACCGCGATCAAGATCATGACCGACGGCATCCTGCTGGCCGAAAGCCAGGGTGATCCGCTGCTCTCGCGCTACGACACGATCATCATCGACGAGGCCCACGAGCGCAGCCTCAACATCGATTTCCTGCTCGGCTATCTGCAAACCCTGGTACAGAAGCGCAACGACCTGCGGGTGGTGATCACTTCCGCCACCATCGATGCCGAACGTTTCTCCAAACACTTCAATAACGCGCCGGTGATTGAAGTATCGGGCCGCACCTATCCGGTGGAAATTCGCTGGCGGCCGATCGAGCGAGAGGAAGGGGAGGAGGGGCGCAAGCCCTCTGGTAAAACTACTAGCCACTCGACTAAGCCCGCAAGCGGGCAAGTCGCTGGTTATCCCCAACCCTCCCCCCGCAGCGGGGGAGGGAGCAAACGTGATGCCCAAGGCGATTTAACTGCCGCGATTCTCGACGCCACCGACGAACTGGCGCGCCTCGGTCCCGGCGATATCCTGGTGTTCCTGCCGGGCGAGCGCGAAATCCGCGATGCGGCCGAAGCGCTGCGCAAGCATCATCCGCCGGGGACCGAAATCCTGCCGCTGTTTTCCCGCCTGTCGGTGGCCGAGCAGGATGCGATTTTCAGGCCGAGCCAGGAACTGCGGCGCATCGTGCTGGCGACCAACGTGGCGGAAACCTCGCTCACCGTGCCCGGCATCCGCTATGTGATCGATCCCGGCACCGCGCGGGTAAAGCGCTATTCGGCGCGCAACAAGGTCGAGCAGTTGCTGATCGAGAAAATCTCGCAGGCCTCGGCCAACCAGCGCGCCGGCCGCTGCGGGCGCGTGGCGGACGGCGTGTGCATCCGGTTGTACGACGAAACGGATTTCGGCAACCGTCCGCGCTTCACCGATCCTGAACTGCTGCGCTCGTCACTGGCCGGGGTCATCCTGCGCATGAAATCGCTCGGACTCGGCGACGTGGTGGGCTTCCCGTTCATCGATGCGCCGAGCACGCGACTGGTGACCGATGGCTATCAATTGCTGGCCGAGTTGCACGCGCTGGATGAGCAGGGCCAGCTCACCGACATCGGCAGGAAACTGTCGAAACTGCCGCTCGACCCGCGCATTGCGCGCATGCTGCTGGCGGCGGAAAGGCAGCGTTGCGTGCGCGAGGTGCTGATCATCGCCAGCGCCCTGTCGGCGCAGGACCCGCGCGACCGGCCGATGGAGCGTGCGCAGGCGGCGGACGAAAAGCACAGGCTGTTCGCCGACGAGCGTTCCGACTTCATGGGCTGGCTGAAACTATGGCGCTGGTATGAGGAGCAGGTGCAGCACAAGAAAACCAACCGCCAGCTGCAGACGCTGCTGCAGGATCATTTTCTGTCGCCACGGCGGATGCGCGAATGGCGTGACATTCACAGCCAGCTGCATGCACAGACGAGCGAACTGGGCCTGCGTGAAAATGAGAAAGACGCCGGCTACGATGCCATTCACCAGGCACTGCTGACCGGCTTGCTGGGCAATATCGGTTTCAAGTCGGACGACGCGAAAGGCAGGCCCAAACCCGGTGAAGGCAATTACCAGGGCGCGCGCGGCATCAAGCTGTCGATTCATCCCGGCTCGGCGCTGGCGAAAAAGGCACCAAAATGGATCATGGGCGCCGAGCTCACCGACACCGGTCGCCTGCTCGCGCGCACCGTCGCCGAAGTGCGCCCGGAATGGATCGAGGCGGCGGGCCAGCATCTGTTGACGCGCATGTATATCGAGCCGCACTGGGAGAAGGACGGTGCGCGTGTGGTGGCGTTCGAGCGCGTGAGTCTGTATGGCATCACGCTGGCGCCGCGGCGCAAGATCCATTACGGCAGCATCGACCCGGAACTGTCACGCGAACTCTTCATCCGCGGCGCGCTGGTTGCGGGCGATTACGATACCAGGGCACCGTGGTTCATCCACAATCGCACGCTGATCAAGGAAATCGAGGACCTTGAGCACAAGGCGCGCAAATCGGGCGTGTGGCTGGACGAGGAACGCATCTTCCGTGTGTTCGATGCGCGCATCCCGCCCGGAATTCACAATGGTGCGGCGTTCGAGAAGTGGCGTGCGGAAGTCGAAGCCACGAACCCGAAATTTCTGTTTCTGCAGCGCGATGACATCCTCGGCGAAGGGCTGGGCGCCGACCACAACCTGTTCCCGGAAACGCTGGTTGTCGATGGCGTGACCTGCAAATTCACCTACCGCTTCGAACCCGGCCATGTGCTCGATGGCGTGACGCTGACATTGCCGCTGTATCTGCTGAACCGGGTGGAACCGGCGGTGATCGACTGGCTGGTGCCCGGTCTGATCCGTGAAAAGCTCACCCTGCTGTTGAAATCCCTGCCCAAGGACAAGCGCCGTCCCCTGATCCCGTTGCCCGATGCGGTGACGGCATTTCTGAGTGTGGCGAAGCCGGGTGAGCAGATTTTGACCGAAGCGCTGGCAGCCTTTATTCGCAAGAAGACCGGGGCGGATATCCGGCATGAAGACTGGACCAGCGAATTGCCCTTGCATCTGCAGATGAATCTGCGGGTGGTGGATGACAGCGGGCAGGAACTCGCCAGCAGTCGTGATCTGGTCGCATTGCGGCAACAGCTGGGCGGAGCCGCAAGCATCACCTATGGCAGTCAGGCGGACGAAGATGGGTTCGAGCAGACGGGGCTGACCGGCTGGACCTTTGGCGACTTGCCCGAACAGGTGAAGTTTTCACGCGGCGGGCGTGAACTGATCGGATTCCCTGCGCTGGTGGATACGGGGGACGCGGTTGATCTGCGTTTGCTTGATACGGCAGAAACTGCCGGGCAGGAAACCCGGCGTGGCGTGGTGCGCCTGCTTCGGCTGGCTTTGATCGCTCAGTTCAGGCAACTCGACAAGGATCTGGCGCGCGAAACCGCATTGGCAATGAAGTACCGGAATTTTGGTAGCGCCGACAGCTTGCGCACCGAGTTGACCAACGCCATCGCCACCCGCGCGCTGCTGGGCGAGGATGATCTGCCCAGGACCGAGAAGGCGTTCAACAAGCAGAAGGAGCGCGCCAAGCCACGCATTGCTGTCGTCAAGCAGGCGCTGCTGCGCGACGTGGTGGAGATTCTGGATTTGCATGCCCAGGTCGCCGCCCGGCTGAACAGCAAACCGCAGTTTGTTGCCGCCATGCGCGATGAAACAGCACACCTGGCAGCGCTGGTTTTTCCGGGTTTCATCACCGCCACGCCGTGGGGGCATTTGAAAGACCTGCCCCGGTATATGCGCGGCATCCTCAAGCGCCTGGAGAAGCTGCCCGCTTCTGAACAGCGCGACTCGCGCGGCATGGCCAACGTGCTTACGCTGCAGAACAAATATCTGGCGCGACGTTCGCAAGTGAAGGGTGAGCCCCCCACCGCGCTGGATGCGTTCCGCTGGCACCTGGAGGAGTTGCGCATCTCGCTGTTTGCGCAGGAACTGAAAACCCCTTATCCCGTATCGGCCAAGCGGCTCGACAAGCTGTGGGAGGAACTTGCCAGACAGCCGCTTAATTGACTAAGGTTCATGCATGCGAGAGCGTGTCCTCAATCTGCCGAACATTATTAGTGTGCTGCGTCTGGTTGCGGTGCCGGGGGTGGCGTGGCTGATTCTGCAACAGCGTTGGGAGGCGGCGTGCTGGCTGTTTCTGGCGGCAGCAGTCTCGGACGGCATCGACGGCCTGCTGGCGCGCTGGCTCAATCAGATGACGCAACTGGGCGCTGCGCTCGACACCATTGCCGACAAGGCGCTTGGGGTGGTGACCCTGGTGATGCTGACGCAGGCGGGTGCAATTCCGCTGTGGGTGACATTGGCCATCCTGCTGCGCGACAGCATTATCGTGCTGGGTGCATTGAGCTACCGGGGGCTGGCGGGGCATCTGGAAATCCACCCGACCTGGCTGGGCAAGACGCACATGTTCGCCGAGTTCGTGTTGTTGACCGCGGTGCTGGCGGGACTGGGTGGCTTGTTGGCAGTGGACGCCTGGCTGATGCCGCTGTTTGCCGGCGTGTTCGTCGTTGCCGTGATGTCCGGTGTGCAGTATGTGTGGATCTGGGGCACCAAGGCCCGTCGTGAGCGCGAAGCGGTTCGTCTCAAGCCTCGCTGAAAGGCAGGCAGGCCTGGCGTTCGGACTCGGTTCCTGACTTGATTCGATACATCGCCGCGTCGGCGGCACGAATCAATGCGTCTTCATTGTCGCCGTCGTCCGGGTACAGCGCCTGACCAATGCTGGCAGCGATTTCCACGTCGAGTCCGTAGAAGCGGGTATCGGCATTCAACTCCTGCTCGATCTTGTGGGTGGCGGCAAGAAGGTCAGCACGCCCTTGTACCTCTTCGAGCAATACCACGAACTCGTCACCGCCGAGACGCGCGACCGAATCGGAGTCGCGAATGCTGGCAGTGAGGCGTTTCGCCACTTCGGTCAGCACGGCATCGCCCACATGGTGCCCGAGCCGGTCGTTGATTTCCTTGAAGCGATCCAGGTCCACATACAGGATGCCCACCTTGCCGCCGTAGCGATGGGCATGGCGGATCGCCTGTTGCAGCCGGTCATAAAACAGCCGTCGGTTGGAGAGCCCGGTGAGTGAATCATGCGTGGCCTCTTCGTGCAGTGCCTGGCGTGAGCGTTGAAGCTCCTCCATCTGTTCGCGTATTAGTCGTGATTTCAGGCTCAGTTTTCGTAGTGTGTGCCAGGCGATCAACAGTGCCAGGGAAATTGCTGCGATGCCAGATAT
>JAIOJU010000156.1 GCA_019911765.1 Thiobacillus sp. | reverse complement strand
GTAATGCCCATACTCGAACACCACGCCATCGATGTTCGGCCGCAACACGGCCAGCGCGTCCTGTTCGCTCGCCACCCTCAAGGGTTCGCTCGCTGAAAGCAGTGACACCTCGACCCGGACATCGTCGAATTCCGCAAGGGCCAGCGGCATGAAGCGGGGATCGCGAAAAGCTGCCGCCAGCGCGTTTTCCCGTACATCCACCCCCAGCGGCCGATGCGCCTCGAGCGTGCCGATGCAGCCACGCAACTCACCGTACCGGGTCAGCGTGACAAAGCTCGCACCCGGCTCGTCAAGCCAGCCCGCCTCGATGGGGGAATCCACCTTGTGCCCCAGCTTCACGGCAATTTCCGCACGTGCCAGTTTCAGCAGGGTCACGCCTTTATCACTTTCCGGCTGCATTCAATTCTCTCCGGCCTGAAAAGCAAAGGCGGCATACCCCACCACCCGTTCGGGATCGCCCGCAGTCTGGCTGGAGTTGCGCACATCCAGCGCCACCGGACGCAAGCCATGGCGTTGCGCCGCCAGCAGCAAACCATTGATCGGCGTGGCACCGCAGGCCTGCTCATGGTTGAGATGCGGATTCAGCGCCAGGATGGCCTCCACCGTCCCGCCATCCACCTTGCGTGCCAGCGCATCGGGCAAGAAATGCGACAGGTCGGAACTGATCACGATCAGCGTCTCGTCGCCGCCCCACACCAAGTCCAGCACCTCGGCCACTTCATCGGCGCTGGCCTCGCCCACCGCCAGTGGCAGCAGCTGGAAATCACCCAGCACCTGCTGCAGGAACGGCAACTGCACTTCCAGCGAGTGCTCCATCCGGTGCGCCGCCGCGCTTGGGGTCACCTGCGGCAGGCCGGAGACACGCTGCATCCCTTCGACATCCAGCCGGATCTCTCCGAGCGGGGAGGCAAACCGATCCACCTCGGGCAGCGCCAGCCCGCGCACATGGACGCGATGCGTCGGACCCAGCAGCACCACCCGGCGGATGCGGTCACGCAGCGCGCCCAGTTGTGCATAAGCGCTGGCCGCCACAGGGCCGGAATAGACATAGCCGGCATGCGGCACAATCAGCGCCTTGGGCGGGTGCGCCAGCTTGATGGCGTGGGGGTACGCCAACAGTGCGTCAACCACCTGTTTGAGCGTGCCCGGCTGGCCGGGATAGAAGCTTCCCGCCACGGCAGCGGGTCGAATAGTCAGCATAAAACGTCCTTCCTTTATCAGCTTAGTAGATGTGGGCAGGCTCGCCTGAATCAAGCCGTATTCAATTGCGTGCAACCGATCGGCTATCCTGAGACCCTCAAACCTCGCCCTATAATGGCGGTACAAGACAACAAAGACCGTCATTCATCCCCCAGGAGGGTCATGACTTCATCCCGCAACACGGCTGATACCGACGTATTACTGAAAACAATCCTTCAGGAATCGGCGGCCGAGATTCTGATTTTTGATGCGGATTCCCTGCGCATCATCCAGGCCAATCCCGCCGCAGTGCACGGCCTGCAACATCCGCTCAAGGCCATCCAGAATCTCACTCCGCTGGATTGCCTGGCCGAAGAAGACGTACCCATCGTGTCCGGCCTGCTGGCCGCACTGCAAAGCGGGAAGAAGCGCCGGGCCACCCTCCATGCCACCTGCCGCCGCAGCGACGGCACGCTGTATCCGGCAGAGATCAAACTCTCCCGCCCGGTTGGCGCAGGCAAAGCCGTCTTCGTCTGGGCCGCAACCGATACCAGCGCACGTGAAACCAGCCCCCCGACGCCGGATCACCCCAATATAGATTTACGTGCCATCGTCGCGCACATCCCCGGCATGGCCTATCAGGCCCTGCGCAAGCCGGACGGCCGCACCGCGCTGTGCTACGTCAGCGAACAATCGGCCCAGTTGCTCGGGATCAAGGCCACGGCCCTGATTGCCGACCCGGAACGCTTTTTCGATCTGATCATGGAAGAAGACAAGGCCGACTACCTGAGCAAGCAGGCCAAGGCGGGCGGCGGGCACATGACCTTCAACTGGGAAGGCCGCATCTGGATGGAGGCCTGGAAAGACGTCAAGTGGGTGAATATCCGCGTCAGCCAGCGCGACACGCCGGACGGGCCCATCTGGGACGGCATCATGCTGAACGTCACGCACAGCAAACTGGCCGAAGCCGAAATCCGGCGCTCCAAAGCGCAACTCAGCGCACTGGCCTCGCACGTGGAATCGGTCAAGGAAAGCGAGCGCCTGCACCTGGCACGCGAAGTGCACGATGATCTCGGCGGCAATCTCACGGCCATCAAGATTGGCTTGTCCTGGCTGATGCGGCGCCTGCCTGCCGACGACGACAGCCTGCTCACCCGCACCCTGTATCTGGACAACGTGGTGGACCAGACTATCGAAGCCACCCACCGAATTGCCTCCAGTTTGCGTCCCCCCGTTCTCGATTTCGGCATTGTTTCCGCCATCGACTGGCAGCTCCAGCGTTTTGGCCGGAATGCCGACATTGCCATTGAATTCAGCGCGCCGAAAGAGGACATTCCACTCGACCCCGACGCTGCCATCACCGTGTTCCGCATCGTGCAGGAAGCCCTGACCAACGTCATCAAACACGCTCGCGCCACCCGGGTCAGCGTCACCCTGGCCCTGCAGGATGAGGCGCTGCTGCTGACCATTACCGACAACGGCCAGGGCATTCAGCCGACCCGCAGCAAAAGCAATGGCAACGGATTTGGCCTGCTCGGCATGACTGAACGTGCCACCGCGCTGGGGGGCGAGTTGACCATCCAGCCCGCCAAGCGCCGCGGCACCCAGATCAGTTTGCGCGTTCCTTTGCCCGGCACCCCCGCCAGCGCGGCAAAATAACGGCATAATCCTTTCAACCGTTCAGAACCCGATTCCACCGTGGCAGCCATCAAACCGTATCGCATCCTCATCGTTGACGACCATGCCATTGTCCGTGAGGGCCTCAAGCAAATCCTCGCCGAGGTCGACGACATCGAAGTGGCCGGCGAAGCCGACTGCTCCTCCCAGGCCATGAAAATCGCACGGCAGGAACCGTGGGACATGGTATTGATGGATATTTCCATGCCCGACCGCAGCGGCATCGAAACCCTGGAACTGCTGAAAAAGGAGCATCCCGCAATCAAGGTGCTGATGCTGTCCATGCACCGTGAAACCCAGTATGCGGTACGCGCCCTGAAATCCGGGGCGGCCGGTTACCTCAACAAGCAAAGCGCGCCGGATCAGCTGGTCGATGCCATCCGCCTGGTGGCCTCTGGCAAAAAATACATCAGTGCCGAACTGGCCCAGGAACTCGCCAGCGAAATCAGCGGCGAACGTATCGGCATGCCGCATGAAGGACTATCCAATCGCGAATACCAGACCCTGTGCATGATCGCCTCCGGGCTGCCGGTCTCCGCTATCGCCGACAAGCTGCTGCTGTCGGTCAAGACCATCAGCATGTACCGTGCCCGCCTGCTGAAAAAAATGCAGCTCAAGAACAACGCCGAGCTGACGCATTACGCGATCAAAAACGGGCTTCTCGACTGAAACCTGCATCTGTCTTTGGAAATGCCGGGGTTTTACCGCCTTAATCCGGTCTTTAGGCTTCCCCATCCCGGCTTACCATGCACTGCATGGAAATAGCCCAATCGGGCTGGGGCGAAAAAGTGGCTGAACCGACCGAAAAAATCAACCTGAACAATCCGACCGAAGTCGCACGCGAAACCTTGCGCCGCCTTGCCATGCGCCGGATTGCCCCAACCCCTGACAATTACCAGACCCTGTTCGAGGAAATCGTCGGCAAACCCACCGCCACGACCGACTCCAACGAACCCACTGCGGCAACCGCACTGGCGGGTCTGGTCATGGACCTGAATCTGCAGTATCCCGAACTGGCCGACCCGGTTGAATCCCTGGGCCAGTCCATACGCAAGAATGACTGGGCCCTGACCCGCAAGCAATTGGGTCAGATCACCCGCCAACTCAAAAGTCTGAGCGAAGGCGACAACGCATCCCGGCCACAATCGGAAGAGCTGGCCCTGCTTCGCGACCTGCTCGCCAAAACGCTGGAATATGGCGTCGTCACCCAGCTGGCACACGACCCCAAGCTCTCTGAAAAGGCCCGGCAGCTCGCCGTTGCCGTGCAGGAGGCCAGCACCGCCACCAAACTGCGCAGCGCGGCATCCGGCCTGAAGAACCTGTGGGTCAGCATCGAAATGCAGGCTACTGACAGCCACGACCAGCAGGAAACACTCAAGCGCATCCTGCTGCTGCTGGTGGAAAACATCGGTGAGCTGCTGGACGATGACACCTGGCTGCGTGGCCAGCTCAACATGGTGCAGGATGTTCTGGCCAGCCCGCTGCAGACCAAATCGCTGCAGGAAGCCGAAATACGGCTCAAGGAAGTCATCTTCAAGCAGAGCATGGTCAAGCATGGCCTGCGCGAGGCCACCGCCACGCTGAAAGCCACCATGAAAACCTTCGTCAGCCGCATGAGCGAAGCCGTGGCGGCCAATGACGAATACCAGGAAAAAATCACCAGCCACATCGAGCAGATCAGCAATACCGAAGACGTGCTGGAACTGAATCGCATCCTCGAGGACCTGCTCGATGAAACCCGGATGGCACAGGCCCACACCCGCCGCGCCCACGACCAGCTGATCCATGAACGCGATACGGCCCTGCAGGCCGAAAACCGCATCAGGGAACTGGAAACCGAACTCGCCCAGATGAGCACGCTGGTACGCGAAGACCCGCTCACCCGCAGCCTCAACCGCCGCGGACTGGACGACGAGTTCGCACGCGAAGCCTCTCGGGCCGACCGCTACAAGCACCCATTCTGCTTGGCCGTGCTGGATATCGATAATTTCAAGGCCCTGAATGACGCGCGTGGGCACCGGACAGGAGACGAGGCGCTGATTCACCTGGTGAAGATTGCCAAGGAAGAATTGCGCCTCACCGATCACATTGCACGCCTGGGTGGCGAGGAATTCCTCATCATCCTGCCCAACACGCCCATCGATGGCGCCGTCAAGATCATCACCCGCCTGCAGCGCAGCCTCACCAAGAAATACTTTCTCGACAACAACGAGAAAGTGCTGATCACCTTCAGCGCCGGGGTGGCCCTGCGCGCGGAAGGCGAGCCGCAGGAAGCCGCCATCGCCCGTGCCGACGCAGCCATGTACCAGGCCAAGCAAACCGGCAAGAACCGTGTCTGCACGGCACAGGACGTTCCCAACAAGTCAAACAGATGAATGAGCGCATAAAGAAAATGCAGTTTTTTTGCAATCAGCCTTAACTTTCTCCAACACCCGACGATTCCTCTCACAACGGAGGTTCATGTAGCCACAGCGGCCAGACCAAAGTTGACGGCATCAGAGACCGGAACAATCGACCCACTTAAAGGAGAAACATCATGGCACAAGTAATCAACACCAACGTCGGCGCCCTGTTTGCTGGCGCAGCCCTGAACAAATCGGCAACTGCCCTGCAGACCGCCCAGGAACGCCTGTCTTCCGGCCTGCGCATCAACAGCGCCAAGGACGATGCGACCGGCCTGGGCATTGCCACAGGCTACGATTCCAAGATCCGCGGCGCAAACATGCAAATCCGCAACGCCAACGACGGTATTTCCAAGGCCCAGATCTCTGACGGCTATCTGGCCCAGATCACTGAAAACACCCAGCGCCTGCGCGAAATTTTCGTGCAGACCGGTGCGATCACCAACCAGGAAGCGGTTGCCCTCCTCGGTGAAAACGCCCGTATCGATGGTCTGGTTACCGCCAGCACTGCAGTGGTGGTAGACGAGAACAACGCCACGGCCGGCGGCACGGGCACGACGTTCACCGCTGCGACTGCGGGTGCGCTCACCAGCCTCGCCAATTTCGACACCGAACTTGGCAACATCACCACCGCCCGCGCCAAGTTCGGTGCCGACATGTCGTCGCTGGCTTCCGCTGCGGCCACGCTGCAGACTGCTTCGGTGAACTACTCGGCTTCCTACAGCCGCGTCATGGATACCGACTACGCTGCCGAAACCGCGGCCCAGGCCAAGAACAACATCCTGCAACAGGCCGGTACCGCAGTCCTGGCGCAGGCCAACCAGACCCCGCAAACCGTGCTGACATTGCTGCGTTAAGCGGTTTTAACAGGAGCCCCCCCCAACCGGAGCAACCGGTTGGGGATTTGACATGAAGGATATCGCGATGATTATCCAGAACACCCCCCTCATGAATCAGGCCGCGCTCCCGGCTGCGCGCACCAATGGTGCCGCCCCTGCCGAGCCCCGGGCGGTCGCTGAGACCCCGGCCCAGAATATTCCCCAGCAACCCTCTAC
>JAIOJU010000155.1 GCA_019911765.1 Thiobacillus sp. | reverse complement strand
CATATAAATTCTTATAACATTGACCTTGCAGCAAAAAACCCCTGGCCAGCCGACACTGTAACCAGGGGGTTGCCCCAGCCTGCGTTCCGTGGGCCCGCTTCGTGCGACCGCTTTGGCTGATTATGTAGACCCCTCGATTATGTGGACTTGATGCACTGCGCTTACCCTGAGACCTTAGCTGGCACGGGTGACGACAAGACCACGGTCAACATAATCCACAAGTCACCAAGCATATGGAAATGTAGTCGAGGTGACATTCGGAGGCCAATTATCGTGGCACTACCTGTCTTTGTGCCGCTCCACAGGAAATCAACGACCGATCTTGCCTCTTCCGGCAGCCGTCAAACTACAGAAATCATGACAACTTCGTACAACATAAGGCCGAAGAAGCGACGGCGGGAGGCTCTCTCAGACAGGCGGGTCGTCGGCCATAACAGCTGGTCGTAGTCTGTCAGTATTCTGATTAAACTCAGCATCTACGTTCAAACTCCGGTGACCATCCATCGAGACAGGCCGGCCAGGAACAGTCATCAATAAAAACATAGAATTCTGGACATCTCACGCATGACTCGGTCCTTAGAAGAACCTACACAGCTAAACCTTTATGACAGGCTGTATGAGGGCTTAATCGAATCTGGTGAGTCAGCGAAAATCGCCGTGGAGGTCGTTGTCGAGGCATATCTCGATGGAAAACCGAGCAACCGCGGGAAAAAGAAAATCACACAGGCCGAGCGTGATGCGGCTTTCTGGTCGAGCGGGTTTGTGAACGACGTGCCTGCGGAATTGTGGCAGTCGGACATCCTGACACTTGCTCTGACGCGTTACCTTCGCCAAGAGCGGGTAACGAATATGGAGTTGTTGGGGCGTGTCGCAGCTGCGACCCCTGAAACTGTGTGCCGCGCGGTCCGCCATTCCGGCCTTGTCCTCTTGCCGCATTCCCCGCGACGCGTCGAGCTTGATCAGATAGCTGGATCGACACCTGAGATCGCTGAATTGTGTCGGGTACTGGATATTTTCGACCAAGCGCACAGAGAGCGAATAGCGTCTGTGGACAAATGGAAGGCCGCGCTGACAGAGCTTTCACCCGTCGATCTGCTGATCTACGCCAGCCTGTATGCCTTCGAGCACCTCGTTCCTCGTCGGTTCGATATGCCAACCATGGCTGAGGGTGCGGATTCCTGGATGCAGGAGGCGTGGGATGCGATCAATGATCTGCTCATATGGAAGCTCAAGACTACCGAGGCCTCCGTCAATCTGAAGGAAGCCGATATTGGGCCATCGCTCGCGAAGCATCTGTCACCGTTGTTGTTTCCATCGCCATCAGGGCAGGCCCCCAGGCACGACCTACTGGCAGTGTTCGGGGCACTCATTGATGCTCAGATCGAGTTGAATAGCTTCATCTCTCAATCAGCCGATGCGTTCAGCTACGACGATGGAATCCAGTTCGTTCGACACGACGAGCGTTTGGAAATCGAAGAGCTAGACCCCGCTGCCCGCGCCGCCTGGCGACGGAATGGCCGCAAGCTCGCGCGCCTTCATGGCTATTGGTTCTACCGTGCGATGGATGAGTTCGTTAGCTCAGACATAGCAATGCAGCAGATCGGGCGCCCGGAGAACCACGAAGCCAATCGTTTGGCCTACATCCGTGCAATGCGCACCCAGCTTCAGTTGACGGAGGTGTACGGGGTGAATGAGATGGTGATCGCGGATTCTGGAGCACGAGCCAACCTGTTTCAGGCTTTGCTGTCGCTGGAGTTGATGTCGGCGTTTTTCCAGCGGGACTTTCTGGAAAGCTTTGTCCAGAACCTGAAGGAGTCGGGCCATTGGGTGCCGGCACTTGGCCGACTGGCTTTTGAAGGCCTGGTGGACGGCAACCAAAATCGCTTTCCCCTGACTTGGTCGGACCGTGAGGCCAAGATCGCCAATATCGTTGGCTGGACCGTCAACGCGAATTCCCCACAGGGCAATCCCCTCATCGCGGCTGCCATTCTTGATTTCTGGACAAGCGATTGGGTGGCGCTATCCGAGCGGTTGAGCAAGGGGGAATCTGGATTGCACACGGAATTGTTCGAGCGCCCTATCTTGAAACTTGGGAACCTGCTCATTCAATTGCCTTGGCTTGTTGGCTTGCAGAACAACAGCACGGCTGCGATTAACAACCTCCGGCGCTTGGGGGCGCGGCGCGGTGAGGCCGGTGACGAGACGCGACGAATCGAGAAACGCCTTGGTAAGCTCTTCGAGGCGCAGGGATTTCAAGTCGTATTGAACTGGCACCCGCCAGCGGAAAACTATCCAAATGCCGGCGAGGTCGATCTGATCTGCGCACGGGACGGCATCGTCCTCGTCATGGAGGTCAAATCAACCTTCCTCAGGCGTTCGCAACGCGATGCGTGGCTTCACGCGACAACAACACTCAGGAAGGCGGGGCAGCAAGTAAGCAGAAAGGTTTCTGCCGTGCGGCGGGCATTGGCTGAAGAAGTGGAACTTGCTTCGTCGCTTGGCATAGATAACTTAGTCGCCCCACTAACTATGCATGGCTGGATCGTCGATACGTCGATCGAGCACGACCACCAACGATTCGGTGGCTTTCTCAAGGTTTCGCAGGAAGAAGTGTTGATCGCCCTTCGTGACGATCGACATCTGCTGAACGATCCCGATGGGATTATTTCCGGACGACACCCAGACATCGAGTCAGAGACAATGAATGATGCGCGACAACAAATGACGCTCTACCCAGAAGGCTTTTCAGCAGCTAGGTTCGTCGAGGTAATCGAGAATGAATCGGTCTGGGATGAAAAAGTCATCGCGCAGGCGGTGGACTGATTTCAAGCACTGAAAGTGCTGACTGGAATGTCCGCTATTGGGAATAGCAGCTGAACCCTTTGGCCGAAGAAGCGACGGCTGGAGGCTCTCTCAGACAGGCGGGTCGTCGGCCAAAGCTGCCGGTGGCATACCGCACCAACCTGGTCTGCTATGCGCCACTTACCGGCCACCGATTCGACGTTCACGCTGAATGGCAGCGTTCCAAGACAGCGAACTCACCCTCCTGATCTGTTTCAACAGTTGGCGTCTGCGAAGAACTAAGGACTGCTCTGTGACTGCAGACTGATGCTAAGGACGAATGTTAGGTAGCAGGTTGCCCATTACCTCCAGTCAGAACAGCCAGCAAGACAAACAGGCCGGACACCTCCCTAACAGTCAATTTTTCCAATCAATCACCCTCCATTAACCTGAACTGGCGCCCATCCTGGGTTTGGCAGGTGCCTTTGACATCGGTAAGGTGACTGATCCATTCGCAAACCAGGCGCTCGCCATCGGCTGATTCAAGCGTAGCCTTGCTGCCC
>JAIOJU010000154.1 GCA_019911765.1 Thiobacillus sp. | reverse complement strand
TACTTCTTCGCCGCACCGCCAAATTTCTTCGACAGAATGGTGGTGATCGCCGCGGTCAAGGTGGTCTTGCCGTGGTCAACGTGTCCAATCGTGCCTACGTTTACGTGCGGTTTGGTCCGCTCGAATTTTTCCTTAGCCATTGTTCAGTACCCTATAAGATCAAAATTATTTCTTGGCGATGACCGCTTCAGCAACGCTCTTTGGCGCTTCCGAGTAATGCTTGAATTCCATCGAATACGTAGCGCGACCTTGCGACATCGAGCGCAAATCGGTGGAATAACCAAACATTTCAGCCAACGGCACTTCGCACTTGACCAGCTTGACGCCGTTTGCATCTTCCATACCCTGGATGATGCCGCGGCGACGATTCAGGTCACCCATCACATCACCCATGTAATCTTCCGGCGTTTCCACTTCAACCGCCATCATCGGCTCGAGCAACACCGGGCTTGCCTTGCGCATGCCATCCTTGAACGCCAGGATCGCAGCCAGTTTGAACGCCAGCTCCGACGAGTCCACATCGTGGTAGGAACCATCAAACAGCGTGACCTTGACATCAACAACCGGGAAACCGGCCAGTACGCCGTTGTTCAGCGCCTCTCTCAGACCCTTCTCGACTGCGGGAATAAATTCACGCGGCACCGTACCACCCTTGATGGCGTCGATAAATTCGAAGCCCTTGCCGGTCTCGTTCGGACCCATCTTGATCCACACGTGACCATACTGACCCTTACCACCCGACTGTTTGGCATGCTTGCCTTCCTGCTCGACTTCTTTGCGGATGGCTTCGCGATAGGCCACCTGCGGCGCACCCACGTTGGCTTCAACACCGAACTCGCGGCGCATGCGGTCAACCAGAATCTCCAGGTGCAACTCGCCCATGCCCGACATAATGGTCTGACCGGACTCTTCGTCTGTACGGACGCGGAATGACGGATCTTCCTGCGCCAGACGACCCAGTGCGATACCCATCTTTTCCTGGTCAGCCTTGGTTTTCGGCTCAACGGCAACGTGAATCACCGGCTCAGGGAACACCATCCGCTCAAGCGTAATCGGAGACGCCAAGTCACACAGCGTATCGCCCGTGGTCACATCCTTCAGACCGACCGCAGCAGCGATGTCACCCGCACGCACTTCCTTGATTTCTTCGCGCTGGTTGGCGTGCATCTGCAGAATGCGGCCAATACGCTCTTTCTTGCCCTTGACCGGGTTGTAAATCGTGTCGCCCGAATTCACCACACCCGAATACACGCGGAAGAAAATCAACTGGCCGACATACGGGTCGGTCGCAACCTTGAACGCCAGCGCCGAGAATTTTTCATCATCCGACGAGCGGCGCTCGCCGATGGTTTCATCTTCCAGTTCGCCCTTGACCGGGAGAATATCGGTAGGTGCAGGCATGTACTCAACCACCGCATCCAGCATGGCCTGAACGCCCTTGTTCTTGAAGGCACTGCCACAACACATCGGCACAATCTCACTGGCCAGCGTGCGGGCACGCAAACCCGCCTTGATATCCGCTTCCGACAAGTCACCTTCCTCGAGGTACTTGTTCATCATGTCTTCGGACGACTCCGCAGCAGCCTCTACCATGGCTTCGCGCCACTTCTTGCAGGTCTCGACCAGCTCTGCCGGAATGTCGCGCAGGTCGAATTTCATACCCTGAGTCGCATCATCCCAATAGACCGCCTTCATGCGGACCAGGTCAACCACCCCTTCGAACTTCTCTTCAGCACCGATCGGCACCTGAATCGGCACCGGGTTGGCCTTCAGACGCGCGCGCATCTGATCATAAACCTTGAAGAAGTCCGCACCGGAGCGGTCCATCTTGTTGACGAATGCCAGACGCGGCACCTTGTACTTGTTGGCCTGACGCCACACCGTCTCGGATTGCGGCTGCACGCCACCCACCGCACAGTAGACCATGCACGCACCATCCAGGACACGCATGGAACGTTCAACTTCAATCGTGAAATCGACGTGACCCGGGGTATCAATGATGTTGATCCGATGCTCGGGGTAAGCCCCGTCCATCCCCTTCCAGAAGCAAGTCGTTGCCGCAGAGGTAATCGTGATACCACGCTCCTGCTCTTGCTCCATCCAGTCCATCGTGGCCGCGCCATCATGGACTTCGCCGATCTTGTGCGACACGCCCGTGTAAAACAGAACGCGCTCGGTGGTGGTGGTCTTGCCAGCGTCAATATGGGCCGAAATGCCGATATTGCGATAGCGCTCAATGGGAGTCGTGCGTGCCACGTTATATACCTAACTATCTAATTGCGTTGAGTTTAGAAACGGAAATGCGAGAAGGCCTTATTGGCTTCAGCCATACGGTGCACCTCTTCACGCTTCTTCACTGCGCCGCCACGGCCCTCTGCCGCATCCAGCAACTCGCCCGCCAAACGGGCGCCCATTGATTTTTCGCCACGCTTGCGTGCCGCATCCTTCAACCAGCGCATGGCCAGCGCGGTACGACGGCTCGAACGCACCTCAACCGGAACCTGGTAGTTTGCACCACCAACACGGCGACTCTTCACCTCAACCAGCGGACGCGCATTGTTCAGCGCAACACCAAAAACCTCCAGCGGATCCTTGCCGGATTTCTGGGTGATCTGCTCAAAAGCGCCATAAACGATGCGCTCAGCAACAGACTTCTTGCCGCTGGACATGACGACGTTCATGAATTTTGAAACCTCCTGATTACCGAACTTCGGATCAGGCAGAATTTCACGTTTGGGGACTTCGCGACGACGGGGCATATTCCTGTCTCTCTATCTAATTAAGCTTGCTGGCCGATTTAGGCTTTTTTGGGGCGCTTGGCGCCGTACTTGGAGCGTGACTGCTTACGATCTTTCACGCCAGCCGTATCCAGGCTGCCGCGCACCGTGTGATAGCGCACACCCGGCAAATCCTTGACCCGGCCGCCGCGCACCAGCACAACCGAGTGCTCTTGCAGGTTATGACCTTCACCACCGATATAGCTGATGACCTCGAAGCCACTGGTGAGCTTGACCTTACACACCTTACGCAAGGCGGAGTTCGGTTTCTTGGGCGTCGTGGTATACACACGGGTACACACACCGCGGCGTTGCGGGCAGGCCTTCAAGGCCGGAACCTTGCTCTTCTCCACCGGCGCCTGACGCGGTTTGCGGATCAGCTGGTTAATGGTTGGCATGTCAAAAATTCCGAATAATTAATGTAAGCGTTCTATCAAAACGAGCGGGACGGCACCGTCCGCATTCAGGCGGCGCCGTCCCAGACTACAGTCCTGCGGTTTCCGGCCGCGTATATGGCCGGAAAAAGACGCGTGATTTTAGGGGAGAGACCCTCCCCTGTCAAGCCACTTCCTGATTTTCGGCAGGATTTGCTTCCCCGCCTTCGATCAGGTGCGCTGCACCCAAATCCTCGCCCGCTGCCTGACGGCGGCGCGTATTGTGATAAGCCAGACCCGTACCAGCCGGGATCAGACGACCCACAATGACGTTCTCCTTCAGGCCGCGCAGCTCGTCTTTCTTGCCCATGATGGCGGCTTCGGTCAACACGCGCGTGGTTTCCTGGAAGGATGCCGCCGAAATGAAGGAGTCGGTCGACAACGATGCCTTGGTGATACCCAGCAGGATGGGGTTATACGTTGCCGGTTCCTTGCCCGCTGCAAGCATTTCATCATTGATCTGCAGCACTTCCGAACGCTCGACGCCTTCACCCGGGATCAGACCGGTATTGCCCGGGTCTACTACGGTCACACGGCGCAACATCTGACGCACGATCACTTCGATGTGCTTGTCATTGATCTTCACGCCCTGCAGACGGTACACGTCCTGCACCTCATCGGTGATGTAACGTGCCAGTGCTTCCACCCCGCGCAGGCGCAGGATGTCGTGCGGGTCAGCCGGTCCGTCAACGATGACTTCACCCTTCTGCACGATTTGGCCATCGTGGGCAGTCACGTGCTTTTCCTTGGTGATCAGATACTCGTGCGGCACCCCATCCATGTCGGTAATCACCAGACGCTGCTTGCCTTTGGTGTCTTTGCCGAAGGAAACGGTGCCGGTGACTTCTGCCAGCACGCCGGCATCTTTCGGCGAACGCGCTTCGAACAACTCGGCCACACGCGGCAAACCGCCGGTAATGTCACGCGTTTTCGAGGACTCTTGCGGGATACGCGCGATCACATCACCCACCGCCACTTCCTGGCTGTCTTTCACGGTGATAATGGAACCGATCTGGAAGGTGATGTTGACGAGGGTATCGGTGCCGGCGATCTTGATCTCGTTGCCCGCCTCGTCCAGCAGTTTGACCTGCGGACGAACGCCTTTGGCGGCGCTGCTGGCTTTACGCTTCGGATCGATCACCACCAGGGTGGACAGACCGGTCACATCGTCAAGCTGCTTGGCAACGGTCACGCCCTCTTCGATGTTCTCGAAGCGGATCCGGCCCGCATACTCGGTAATGATCGGACGCGTGTGCGGATCCCACGTGGCCAATATTGCGCCGGCCTTGATTTTCGCGCCATCGGTCACCAGCAGCATCGCGCCGTACGGAACCTTGTGACGCTCACGCTCGCGTCCGCTTTCATCCACAATGATGATTTCGCCGCTGCGCGAAATGGCCACCAGTTCCTTGCGGGCGTTAGTGACATAACGCATGGCGGCGCTGTATTGCACCGTACCGTTGGACTTGGCATCCAGCTGGCTTGCGGCTGCAGCTCGCGACGCCGCACCACCGATGTGGAACGTCCGCATGGTGAGCTGGGTACCCGGTTCACCAATCGACTGTGCCGCAATCACGCCAACCGCCTCGCCGGCATTGACCAGATAACCACGACCCAGATCGCGGCCGTAACACTGGGCACACAGACCGAAGCGCGTTTCACAGGTCAGCGGCGTACGCACCTTGACCTCATCAATACCTAGCGACTCGATGGTGTCGCACACATCTTCCGACAACAGCGTGCCCGCCTCGAACACGGTTTCCTGCGTTTCCGGGTGAATGATGTCGCTGGCTGCCACGCGACCGAGAATCCGTTCGCGCAAGGCCTCGACCACTTCACCGCCTTCGACCAGGGCCTTCACAACCAGACCGTTCTTGGTGCCGCAATCGTCCTCGATCACGACCAGATCCTGGGTCACGTCAACCAGACGACGCGTCAGGTAACCCGAGTTCGCGGTTTTCAGCGCGGTATCGGCCAGGCCTTTACGCGCACCGTGCGTCGAGATGAAGTACTGAAGCATGTTCAGGCCTTCACGGAAGTTTGCCGTAATCGGTGTCTCGATAATGGAGCCATCCGGCTTCGCCATCAGACCACGCATACCGGCCAACTGGCGAATCTGCGCAGCCGAACCGCGCGCGCCGGAGTCAGCCATCATGTAAATCGCGTTGAACGACTCCTGACTGACTTCCTTGCCATGACGATCGGTGACCTTCTCGGTCCCCAACTGGCCCATCATTGCCTTGGCCACCGCATCACCCGCGCGGCCCCAGATGTCCACCACTTTGTTGTAGCGCTCACCCTGCGTCACCAGACCCGAGGTGTACTGCGATTCAATTTCCTTCACCTCGGCTTCGGCCGCTCCCAGGATCTGGTTCTTTTCACCCGGAATCAACATGTCCTTGATGGCAATCGACATCCCCGCACGGGTTGCGAAGGTGAAACCGGTGTACATCAGCTTGTCGGCAAAAATCACCGTCTCGCGCAGGCCGCAACGACGGAAGCTGGCATTGATCAGCTTGGAGATTTCCTTCTTCTTCAGCGCCTTGTCTACAAAACTGTAAGGCAAGTCCGGCGGCAGAATTTCGGACAGCAGCGAACGGCCCAGCGTGGTTTCCACCCGCTTGATCGTTTCGACACGGTTCTTGTCCGCATCCAGCGTCACCTCCTTGATGCGCACGGTAATGCGCGCATGCAGTTCGGCAACACGGTTATCGTAGGCGCGGCGTGCTTCGGTGACGTCGGCAAACATCATGCCTTCGCCCTTGGCGTTGACCTTTTCCCGGGTCATGTAGTACAGACCCAGCACGATATCCTGCGACGGCACGATGATCGGTTCGCCGTTGGCAGGTGACAGCACGTTGTTCGACGCCAGCATCAGGGTGCGGGCCTCGGTCTGCGCTTCGAGCGACAGCGGCACGTGGACGGCCATCTGGTCGCCGTCGAAGTCGGCGTTGAATGCCGCGCACACCAGCGGGTGCAACTGGATCGCCTTGCCTTCGATCAGCACCGGCTCGAACGCCTGGATACCCAGGCGGTGCAGCGTCGGCGCGCGGTTCAGCATCACCGGATGCTCGCGGATGACTTCTTCCAGAAGGTCCCAAACGATCGGTTCTTCGTCTTCGACCATCTTCTTGGCGGCCTTGATCGTGGTCGCCAGCCCCAGCACTTCGAGGCGGTTGAAAATGAAGGGCTTGAACAGTTCCAGCGCCATCTTCTTCGGCAAACCGCACTGATGCAGCTTCAGCGCCGGGCCCACCACAATGACGGAACGACCGGAATAATCGACGCGCTTGCCGAGCAGGTTCTGACGGAAACGACCGCTCTTGCCCTTGATCATGTCTGCCAGCGACTTCAGCGGGCGCTTGTTGGCGCCGGTCATGGCCTTGCCACGGCGGCCGTTATCGAGCAACGAGTCAACTGACTCCTGCAGCATGCGCTTTTCGTTGCGCACGATGATTTCCGGCGCCTTCAGTTCCAGCAGGCGCTTGAGGCGATTGTTGCGGTTGATGACGCGACGGTACAGATCGTTCAGATCGGAGGTTGCGAAGCGGCCGCCATCCAGCGGCACCAGCGGGCGCAGCTCGGGTGGCAGCACCGGCAGCACTTCGAGAATCATCCACTCGGGCTTGATGCCTGATTTCTGGAAGCCCTCGAGAATCTTCAAGCGCTTCGACAGCTTCTTCAGCTTGGTGTCGGAACCGGTCTTGCCGATGTCGGCATGCAGCGTTTCGACTTCGGCGTGTAGGTCGAGCGAGCGCAGCAGTTCACGCACGGCCTCGGCACCCATCAGTGCCTTGAACTCGTCGCCATACTCTTCCACCTTGGAAATGTAGTCTTCCTCGGTCAGCAACTGGCCGCGGTTGAGCGGGGTCATGCCAGGCTCGGTCACCATGAAGCCTTCGAAATAGAGTACACGCTCGATATCCCGCAGCGTCATGTCCAGCACCATGCCGAGACGGCTGGGCAGCGACTTCAAAAACCAGATGTGAGCAACCGGCGAGGCCAGTTCGATGTGGCCCATGCGCTCGCGGCGCACCTTGGACAAGGTGACTTCAACGCCACACTTTTCGCAGATCACACCACGGTGCTTGAGGCGCTTGTACTTGCCGCACAGACACTCGTAGTCCTTGACCGGTCCGAAAATCCGGGCGCAGAACAGGCCGTCGCGCTCCGGCTTGAAAGTACGGTAGTTGATGGTCTCCGGCTTCTTCACTTCACCGTAGGACCAGGAGCGGATCTTGTCCGGCGACGCCAGGCCAATCTTGATGGCGTCGAACTCTTCCTCGTGGGTGGCCTGCTTGAATAGATCTAACAGTGCTTTCATGGCTGTGTCCTCACCCTAAATTAATAACGTTCCAGATCGATATCGATGCCCAGCGAGCGGATTTCCTTCACCAGCACATTGAAGGATTCCGGCATGCCGGCTTCGATTTTGTGATCGCCCTTGACGATGTTCTCGTACACCTTGGTACGACCATTCACATCGTCGGACTTCACCGTCAGCATTTCCTGCAACACATAGGAGGCGCCATAGGCTTCCAGTGCCCACACTTCCATCTCGCCGAAGCGCTGGCCACCGAACTGCGCCTTACCACCCAGCGGCTGCTGGGTCACCAGCGAGTACGGGCCGGTGGAGCGTGCATGCATCTTGTCATCAACCAGGTGATGCAGTTTCAGCACGTGCTTGTAGCCCACGGTGACCTGGCGGTCGAAAGCCTCGCCGGTACGGCCGTCGTACAACGTGACCTGGCCGCCTTCGGGCAAACCGGCCAACGTCAGCATGCGGCGAATTTCTTCTTCGGTCGCGCCATCGAATACCGGCGACGCGAACGGCACGCCTTTCTGCAGGTTGCGCGCGAGCTCGATCACCTCCTCATCGCTGAAGCCATCGATATCCTCGGTCTTGCCTGAATGGTTGTAGATTTCCTTCAGGAATGCGCGCATTTCCTTGACCATCGTCTTGGCCTGTGCCGCCAGCATCTGGCCGATTTTCTCGCCCAGACCCTTGGCCGCCCACCCCAGATGGGTTTCCAGAATCTGGCCTACGTTCATCCGGGACGGCACACCCAGCGGGTTCAGCACGATATCGACCGGACGGCCATCGGCCATGTACGGCATGTCTTCGATCGGGACAATCTTCGACACCACACCCTTGTTGCCATGACGACCGGCCATCTTGTCGCCTGGCTGCAGACGACGCTTGACCGCCAGGTAAACCTTGACCATTTTCTGCACACCCGGCGGCAATTCGTCGCCAGCGGTGAGCTTCTTCTTCTTCTCTTCGAACATCGCATCAAATTCGATGCGCTTCTGTGTCAGGCTGTCCTTCAGAGATTCGACGCCACGACTGGCATCATCGTCAGCCAGACGGATATCGAACCAGTCATGCCGGCTCACCGATTCCAGATACTCCTTGGTGATCTTGCTGCCTTTGGCAAGTTTTTTCGGACCGCCATTCGCGACTTTCAGGTGCAGCAGCTTTTCCAGGCGAGCGAACGTATCATCTTCCACAATACGGATGCGGTCGATGACGTCTTTCTTGTATTCAGCCAGCTGCGTATCGATGATCGACTGCGCGCGCTTATCGCGCTCGATGCCTTCGCGGGTGAATACCTGTACATCGATCACCACGCCCGACATGCCGGACGGCACCTTGAGGCTGGTGTCTTTAACGTCGCTGGCTTTTTCGCCAAAGATCGCACGCAACAGTTTTTCTTCCGGCGTCAGCTGGGTTTCACCCTTGGGTGTCACCTTGCCGACCAGCACATCACCTGCCTCAACTTCAGTACCGATGGCGATAATGCCGGAGTCGTCCAGGCGACCCAGCTGGCGCTCAGCCAGGTTGGAAATATCGCGTGTAATTTCTTCCGGGCCCAGTTTGGTGTCACGTGCCACAACCGACAACTCTTCGATATGGATCGAGGTATAGCGATCTTCGGCCACCACCTTTTCGTTGATCAGGATCGAGTCTTCGAAGTTGTAGCCGTTCCACGGCATGAAGGCGACCAGCATGTTCTGGCCCAGCGCCAGCTCACCCATGTCGGTCGAGGCGCCGTCAGCGATCACGTCGCCACGGGCGATCACGTCACCCACCTGCACCAGCGGACGCTGGTTGATGTTGGTGTTCAGGTTGGAACGCGTGTACTTGATCAGCGAGTAAATATCCACACCGACTTCACCTGCGCGTGCTTCTTCGTCATGCACGCGAATCACGATCCGGCTGGCGTCGATGTAGTCAACGATGCCGCCGCGATGCGCGGTCACGACCGTGCCCGAATCCACCGCTGCGGTACGCTCGATGCCGGTACCGACGAAAGGCTTCTCCGGACGCAGACACGGCACGGCCTGACGCTGCATGTTCGAACCCATCAGCGCGCGGTTGGCGTCGTCGTGCTCAAGGAAGGGGATCAGCGAAGCAGCCACCGACACGATCTGTGCCGGCGCCACGTCCATGTATTCGATCCGGTCCGGGGTCGACAGCGTAAATTCATTCTTGAAGCGGCACGACACCAGCTCGTCGGTAAATTTTCCCTTGCTGTCGAGTTCGGCGTTCGCCTGCGCGATCACGAACTTGCTTTCCTCAATTGCCGACAGGTATTCGATATCGTCAGTCACCTTGTGATTGACGACCTTGCGATACGGTGTCTCGATGAAACCATACCAGTTGGTGCGGGCAAACAGGGCCAGCGAGTTGATCAGGCCGATGTTCGGGCCTTCCGGCGTTTCAATCGGGCAGACGCGACCATAGTGGGTCGGGTGCACGTCACGTACTTCGAAGCCGGCACGCTCGCGGGTCAGGCCGCCCGGTCCAAGTGCAGAAACACGGCGCTTGTGGGTAATCTCGGACAGCGGGTTGGTCTGGTCCATGAACTGCGACAACTGGCTGGAACCGAAGAACTCCTTGATTGCAGCCGATACCGGCTTGGCGTTGATCAGGTCATGCGGCATCAGGTTGTCCGACTCGGCCTGACTCAGACGCTCGCGCACCGCGCGCTCGACCCGCACCAGACCTGCGCGGAACTGGTTCTCGGCCAGTTCACCCACGCTACGAACACGACGGTTGCCCAGGTGATCAATGTCATCGATTTCGCCACGGCCATTGCGCAGCTCGACCAGAATCTTGATGACGGCGACGATATCTTCAGTCGACAGCGTGCCCGTTCCAGTCAGTTCTTCACGACCAATGCGACGGTTGAACTTCATCCGGCCAACAGCCGACAGGTCGTAACGGTCTTCGCTGAAGAACAGGTTGGTGAACAAGGCATTCACCGCATCTTCGGTGGGCGGTTCGCCCGGGCGCATCATGCGATAGACCGCCACTTTGGCAGCGTATTCATCGGTGGTGTCATCCGTACGCAAGGTCTGCGAAATGAACGCGCCATGATCGAGATCATTGGTATACAGCGTATTGAATTTTCCGACCTTGGCAGCAGCCAGGGTCTCCAGCAACTCTTCGGTAATTTCGTCGTTGGCGCGTGCCACCAGCTCGCCGGTGGCGGTGTCGACCACGTCGTGCGACAGCACGCGACCCACCACGAATTCGGCCGGCACGGCCCATTTCTTGACGCCCGCAGCGTCAAGCTCGCGAATGTGCTTGGCGGTAATGCGCTTGTCCTTGGCAACGATGACGTGATCGTCCTTGCCGCAGATATCGAAGCGTGCAATTTCGCCACGCAGACGCTCGGGCACCAGTTCGAACTGGACACCCTGTGTGTTGATGTAGAACGTGTCCTTGCTGAAGAAATCATCCAGGATCGCTTGCGGGGTATAACCCAGCGCCTTCAGCAGAATGGTGACGGGCATCTTGCGACGACGGTCGACACGGAAGAACAGGATGTCCTTGGCATCAAATTCGAAATCCAGCCAGGAACCACGATAGGGAATCACGCGTGCCGAGAACAGCAGCTTGCCCGAGCTGTGGGTCTTGCCACGGTCATGCTCGAAGAACACGCCGGGCGAGCGGTGCAACTGCGACACGATGACACGTTCGGTGCCGTTGATCACGAACGAGCCGGTCGGGGTCATGAGCGGAATTTCGCCCATGTACACTTCCTGTTCCTTGACTTCCTTGATCGTCGGCTTGGACGCTTCCTTGTCCATGATCACCAGGCGAACCTTGGCGCGCAGTGGCGCGCAATAGGTCAGACCGCGCTGCTGACATTCCTTGATATCGAATACCGGCTCGCCAAGGAAATAACTGACGTATTCCAGACGTGCGTTCTTGGAATGGCTCTCGATCGGGAAAATCGAAGTAAACGCGGCTTGCAGGCCTTCGTTCAGGCGCTCGTCGCGCGAACGGCCTTCCTGCAGGAAGGCACGATAGGATTCAAGCTGGGTCGCCAGAAGAAAAGGCACCGGAAGGGTGTTGGTCCGGCTGGCAAAGCTCTTGCGCAGACGTTTTTTCTCGGTAAAGGTATAAGCCATGAGATCTCCTTGACGATCAGGGGCGAGCAGGCACGCGATGAACGACCTGCGCAATGTGAGGCACACGCAAAAAGCAAACGACCCGGAAGCCGATTCCGGGTTCCGGGTATTTGCTGCTTGCGTCTGCTGCGGGCGCGCCCGCAACACACCATCGAAATAAATCTGTCACCGGAAGCGGGCGGCATGCTTGCGCATACCGCCCCAAAGGTCCGTTGACTTATTTGACTTCGACGGAAGCGCCAGCTTCTTCCAACTGCTTCTTCAGCGCGTCGGCATCAGCCTTGGTCACGCCTTCTTTAACAGCCTTGGGAGCGCCGTCAACCAGATCCTTGGCTTCTTTCAGGCCCAGGCCGGTAGCTGCACGCACCACTTTAATGACTTCCACTTTCTTTTCGCCAGCGGAGTTCAGCATCACGGTGAACTCGGTCTGCTCTTCAGCAGCGGCAGCGCCGCCAGCCGCGGGGGCAGCCACGGCCACTGCTGCTGCAGCAGCGGAAACGCCAAACTTCTCTTCCATTTCCTTGATCAGTTCGGACAGATCCAGAACGGTCATGCCAGCGATTGCGTCAAGAATGTCAGCTTTAGAAACAGCCATGTGTATTACTCCTGTCAATTGTGCTTCAGATTAAAAACAAACCATCGAATGAGTTGTGTGCAGGCCGCTTAAGCAGCCTGCTTGTCGCGCACAGCAGCCAGTCCGCGAACGAATTTGGTCGGCACTTCGTTGAGCGTGCGAACAAATTGCGTAATCGGGGCCTGCATCGTGCCCAAGAGCTTGGACAGCAGCTCATCACGGCTGGGCATGCTGGCCAGATTCCCCACATCCTTGGCGGACATGATGAAATTGGGCATGGCACCGGCCTTGACGACAAACTTGTCGTTGGTCTTGGCGAACTCGTGCATCACTTTGGCGGCGGCCACCGGATCCGAGGACATGCCATAAGCAAGCGGGCCGACCAGTTGGTCAGCGATACCTGCAAACGGCGTATCCGCCAGAGCGCGGCGCACCAGCGTGTTCTTCAACACACGCAAATACACCCCCTCCTTGCGTGCCTGCGCGCGCAATTGGGTCATGTTTTCCACCGTGATCCCACGGTATTCAGCAACCACAACCGTCTGAGCGGTTGCCACTTGCGCAGCAACCTCAGCAACGACGGCTTTCTTTTCTTCAAGATTCAGACTCAAGGTCTTACCTCCTTCTCAGTTACGAAACGTGACCCGCTTGTGTCCACGGGGCGTTCCGGCTGGCGGCCTTGACAGGAAAATCCTGCTGGGGAACACCATCTGCGTAGGGCAGTTTTCGGCGAGGCGTGAGGCGTGAGGCGTAAGGAACACGCCCGCGCACCAACGACCACCCATCCAACCGATTAAGCGCGCAGGAGGGTGATTTGTTCGGGGCATACACCTCACCCCTCACGCCTCACACCTCACGAACGACACCCCTACGGTCTTTGACAACCCGTCAACCGAACATCCGGCTGACGGCCCAAAGTTCATCAAGACACCTTTTGCAAGGTGTCCACATTTCTTAAGCGTTAACGCTTGCCTGATCCACACGCACACCCACGCCCATGGTGCTGGACACGGACAAACGCTTGAAATACACGCCCTTGGAACTGGCCGGCTTGGCGCGCTGAAGCGCATCCAGCAGGGCAGCCAGGTTTTCTTTCAGATCATCGATCGCAAACGAAGCGCGGCCAATGGTGCAATGCACGATGCCGCCCTTGTCGGTGCGGTACTGCACCTGGCCGGCTTTTGCATTTTTCACGGCGCCAGCCACATCAGGAGACACAGTACCCACCTTGGGGTTCGGCATCAGGCCGCGCGGGCCCAGAATCTGGCCCAGTTGACCCACCACACGCATTGCATCCGGTGTGGCAATCACCACATCGAAATCCATCTTGCCGGCCTTGATGTCCGCTGCGAGATCGTCAAAACCCACGACATCAGCGCCGGCATCTTTTGCCTTCTGCACGTTGTCGCCCTGAGCAAATACGGCCACGCGAACCGTTTTACCAATGCCTTTGGGCAACACCACCGCACCCCGAACCATCTGGTCGGATTTACGCGCATCAACGCCCAGGTTCACTGCCACATCGACCGACTCGTCGAACTTGGCAGTGGCCGAATCCTTAACCAGTTGCAGCGCATCGGCCACAGCATAGTTACGCGTGGAGTCAATTTTTTCTTTAAGTGCGCGCAAGCGCTTGGATACTTTAGCCATCTCAGACTCCCTCCACCGTGATGCCCATGGAACGGGCCGTACCTGCAATGGTGCGCACTGCCGCATCCATGTCGGCCGCAGTCAAATCAGGCTCTTTGGTCTTGGCAATTTCTTCCAGCTGGGCACGGGTAATGGTGCCAACCTTGTCGACGTGCGGACGGGCACTGCCCTTGTCGAGCTTGATCGCCTTCTTGATCAACACCGTTGCAGGCGGTGTCTTCATGATGAAGGTGAAGCTCTTGTCCGCAAATGCGGTAATCACGACGGGAATCGGCAGACCAGGCTCCAGGCTCTGGGTCTTGGCGTTGAACGCCTTGCAGAATTCCAGGATGTTCAGTCCGCGCTGACCCAGCGCAGGACCAATGGGGGGCGACGGATTTGCTTTACCCGCCGGCACTTGCAGCTTGATATAGCCGACAATCTTCTTTGCCATGATGGCTCCTTTTAAATGAGTACCAGCGCGCTTTGGGTTGCCCTACTTGCGCTCCTCTCCGGCGTACCGGACACAACTTTCGGGCCAACGCCCGAATTCAACCTTTTTCGACCTGACCAAACCCCAGTTCCACGGGTGTCGCACGGCCAAAAATCATGACCGACACGCGCAGCTTGCTCTTGTCGTAATTCACTTCTTCCACATTGCCATTGAAGTCGGTGAACGGGCCATCGACCACCCGCACCACCTCACCCACCTCGAACAGGACCTTGGGCTTGGGTTTTTCCACACCTTCGCGCATCTGATCAAGAATGGACTGCACTTCCTTTTCGGTGATCGGAGCAGGCTTGTTCGCCGTCCCGCCAACGAATCCAGTGACCTTGGGCGTGCTCTTCACCAAGTGCCAGGTTTCGTCGTCCATGTCCATCTGAACCAGAACATAACCGGGGAAAAATTTGCGTTCGGCAGTCTTTTTCTGCCCCGCCTTCATCTCCACCACCTCTTCCACCGGCACCATGATTTCGCCAAAGCGATCTTTCATGCCGGCACGCTCAATGCGCTCAGCCAGATTGCGCGCCACGCTTTTCTCGAAGCCGGAGTAGGCATGAACCACGTACCAACGCATACTCAACTCCCCTGTCCCATGGCCATTTTGACCAACCACAACAAAATGCCGTCCACCGCCCACAAGAAGAGCGCCATCACGATCACGAACAGCATGACCACGCCCGTCATCTGGATGGTCTCCTTGCGGGTCGGCCAGACAACCTTCTTGGCCTCATCCCGCGAATCCAGCGCAAAACGGAAAAACTGCTTGCCCGGCGCCGACGTGCCTGCCACCACACCCGCCAGCACAACGCCCGCAATGACCGACAGAACACGCACCACCGTGGGCGCATCCGCAAATAAATAAAAGCCAGCCAATCCTGCGATGACCAGCAATACCGCTACCAGCAGCTTGATTTTGTCAGCCATGAATGCTGTTTGCCTTGCGGCTTATCCTGTGGCAGGCCAAGAGGGTCTCGAACCCCCAACCTTCGGTTTTGGAGACCGACGCTCTACCAATTGAGCTATTGGCCTGTATTTTAAAGACCAAGGCTCAGTGCGCATTTCGCAGCACTGAGCCCGGCCCTCTTAAAACGACTGCTTACTCTTCGATCTTGGCTACGACGCCGGCACCAACGGTGCGGCCGCCTTCGCGGATGGCAAAACGCAGACCTTCGTCCATGGCGATCGGCTGGATCAGCGAGACCTTGATGCTGACGTTGTCGCCAGGCATCACCAT
>JAIOJU010000153.1 GCA_019911765.1 Thiobacillus sp. | reverse complement strand
GCCATTGCGCCAGCCAGATCACCAGCGGGGTTTTGCCGCTGCCGCCTGCGGTGATGTTGCCCACCACGATCACCGGCACGCCGACGGCAACCGCGCTCAGCCAGCCGCGCCGGTACGCCAGGCGGCGCAGTCCGGACACTGCAGCGAACAGCAAAGCCAAAGGCAATAGCAGCACCGTGAGGACGCTTGTACGCGCCCAAAGATGCTGGATGGACAACACGATTACGCCCGCTTAAGGGGCGGACTGGGTGGCGAAGGTAATGCGGGTCAGACCAACCCGGCGGGCTGCCTCCATTACGTTCACCACGGATTGATGGGCTGCGCGCGCATCGGCGTTGATCACCACGACCGGCTCGTTCTGGTCAGCTGCAGCCTGTTTCAGCGCCATGGCCAGTTCCTCAACCGAGGCTTCCCCCACCGCCGCATTGTCGATTTGATAGCGGCCATTCTCAGCCACGGCCACTTCGATTTGCCTGGGTGGGCTGGGCGTCTGCTCGGCGCTGCTGGTCGGCAGGTTGATCTTGAGTTCTGCAAAGCGCGCGTAAGTGGTCGTCACCGCAAGAAAAATCACGATCACCAGCAGAATGTCGATAAACGGAATCAGGTTGATTTCCGGATAATCTTCGCGGCGGCCTTTACGAAAATTCATGACGGTTTACTTCCGGTCGCCGTGAACGATTTCCACCAGCTTGATCGCCTGCTGCTCCATGTCCACCACCAGCGACTCCACCTTGCTGCGGAAATAACGGTAGAAAATAATCGCCGGGATGGCCACGATCAGACCGAAAGCCGTGTTGTACAGGGCAATCGAGATCCCGTGCGCCAGTTGCCCCGGATTGGTCCCGGATGCCGTCTGTGCGCCAAAGATTTCGATCATGCCGATGACCGTGCCCAGCAAACCCAGCAACGGTGCCATGCTGGCCACGGTGCCCAGCGACGTCAAAAAGCGGTCGAGATCGTGCGTGACGGCGCGGCCCGCTTCCTCGATCGATTCCTTCATCACTTCGCGTGAGTTGTGCGCGTTTTTCAGTGCCGTGGAAAAAATCCGCCCCATCGGCGAGCCTTCGGCCAGCCGTGCCACCAGTTCGGGTGTCACGCCGCGTTCCTGATAAACCTTGATGGTCGCCATCAGCAAATCCGGCGGGGCAACTTCCTGCGTACGCAAGCTGTAGGCGCGTTCGATAATAATGGCCACGGCAATAATCGACGCCAGGATCAATGGCCAGATCGGCCAGCCGGCCGCCTCAATAATGGCAAGCACTCGATACCACTCCAATAAACACAACAACCGAAATGTAGCGCCCGCATACCGGTTTCGGCAAGTGCTCCGTTTTTGGGAGAGGCTTCCATTCCCGCGCATGACTTCTCCACAGATGGTGTGGATAAGTCTGTGTGGAACTGCCTGTCGCATTTCGTAAATGCCCGTACGCAAAGGGAAAAACGATTTGGCACAAAAAGTAACCAATCCTCTTTTTTCATATAAATCATATGGTTATGAAAACACAACTGTCGTCAATAGGATTTCGAAGTTTTTTTAGTGACATTTTTCAGCCTGTGCATGAACCACGCCGAATGTAAAGCCGCTATCCTGCACGCCATGGATTTACTGGACGACCTTCCCGACAGCACGCCCAGCCTGCCTGTGCTCACGGTGAGCGAATTGAACCGCATGGCGCGCCGTGCGCTGGAGTCGCAACTTCCCTTGTTGTGGGTCGAAGGCGAAGTCTCCAATTTCATC
Organism: Thiobacillus sp.; assembly: GCA_019911765.1. Classification (GTDB taxonomy): domain Bacteria; phylum Pseudomonadota; class Gammaproteobacteria; order Burkholderiales; family Thiobacillaceae; genus Thiobacillus. Next base: position 2,206 of record JAIOJU010000153.1, on the reverse strand, counting down.
CGCGCCGCGTCCGGCCACTGGTATTTTTCCCTGAAGGATGCCAGTGCACAGGTGCGCTGCGTGATGTTTCGCGGCCGCAATCAGTTTGCCGGCTTCACGCCCGCCAACGGCGATCATGTTGAAATCCGTGCCCTGCCCTCGCTTTATGAAGCACGCGGCGAATTCCAGCTCGGCGCGGAGTCCATCCGACGCGCCGGGGCCGGGCGCTTGTATGAAGCCTTTCTGAAGCTGAAGGCCAAACTCGAAGCCGAAGGCTTGTTTGATCCACGCGGCAAACGCAGCCTGCCCCGTTTCCCGCGCTGCATCGGCATTGTCACCTCGCCGCAGGCTGCCGCCCTGCACGACGTGCTGACCGCGCTGGCGCGGCGCATGCCGGGTTTGCCGGTCATCCTCTACCCGACCCCGGTACAGGGCGCTGGCGCAGGTGCGCAGATCGCCACAGCCATCCGCACCGCCGGTGCGCGGGCCGAGTGCGACGTGCTGCTGGTATGCCGGGGCGGCGGATCCCTGGAAGATCTGTGGGCGTTCAACGATGAAGCGGTGGCACGTGCGATTGCCGCCAGCCCGATACCGGTAGTGAGCGGGGTCGGCCATGAAACCGATTTCACGCTGGCCGATTTTGCCGCCGACCTGCGCGCACCCACGCCCACTGCAGCGGCCGAGCTTGCCAGCCCGGTGCGGCAGGAGTTGCTGGTGCAACTGGAGCAACTGGCACGCCAGCTTCAGCATCACCTGATTCGCCGGCAGCAGAACGAAACCCAGCGCCTGGATTACCTGGCACGGCGGCTGGTGCACCCCGCCGAGCTGCTGCGGCGCCAGCAGCTCGGGTTAAACCAGCTGGTCCAGCGCCTGCATCACGCCGTCCATTCCCGTCTGACCCGTGAACAGCTTCAGGTCACGCAGTTGAGCCAGCGCCTGGTGACGCCGCGGCATGCCATCCGGCGTGAGCAACTCGGGCTGGATGCACTGTCCGCACGATCACGGCGCGCCATTCAGAATGGCCTCATGCAGCGTCAGCTCACCCTGGCACGCCTCAGCAGCAACCTTGACCACCTCAGCCCCGAAGGCGTGCTGGCGCGTGGCTACAGCATCGTTCAGCTGGAAAACGGCGCGGTCGTGCAGAATGCGTCCACACTCCAGTCAGGCGACAACATCAGGATCCGGCTGCACCGCGGGCATGTACGCGCCACGGTCAGAACCACCACCCCGGATTAATCCGCATCCGCCGCCAGATGACGCGCAACCCGCTCGACGGCTTGCGCATCGAGATCGTCCGCCAGCGCATCCAGTACCACGGCACCGGGCCACGAACGTAACCAGGTCAGCTGCCGTTTGGCGAGCTGGCGGGTGGCGGCGATGCCCTGATCGCGCAGGCCATTCAGGTCTGTTTCACCATCGAGATACGCCCACGCCTGGCGATAGCCAACCGCGCGCATGGCGGGCAGATCAGCGTTGAGTACGTAATGCTGGCGCAGGGCTGCCACCTCATCGAGCAGACCTTCGGCCAGCATGGCGTCGAAGCGTTCGGCAATACGCTGATGCAGAATGGCCCGGTCGGACGGGATCAGCGCCAGTTGCAGCACGCGGTAGGGCAACACGGCTTGCGCCTTGTCGAGTTGGGTCGACATGGGTTGTCCGGTCAATCGAAAGATTTCCAGTGCACGCCCCACTCTTTGGGAATCATTTGGCGCCAGCCGCGCGGCGGTCACCGGATCAATCAGCGCCAGTTCGCCGTGCAACGCCGGCCAGCCGCGATCTGCTGCTTCTTTTTCCAGCGCTTGCCGCAACGCCGGGTCGGCACGCGGCAAATCATCGAGCCCCTGCAGCAGCGCACGGAAATACAGCATGGTGCCGCCTGCCAACAAGGGCACCTTGCCGCGTGCAACGATGTCGGCCATCAGGCGCCGCGCATCCTCGCAAAATGCAGCAGCCGAATAGCTTTCGGTGGGGTCGCGGATATCCAGCAGATGATGGGGCGCCCGCGCCAGCGTGGCGGCATCGGGTTTGGCCGTGCCGATGTTCATGTCGCGATAGACCAGCGCCGAATCGACGCTGATGATTTCAAGCGGAAAACGCTCGACCAGGCTGACGGCAAGCGCAGTCTTGCCCGAGGCGGTCGGGCCCATCAGGAAGATGGCCGGAGGAAATGAGTTTGCTGACATGGCGAAAGATTATCCCCCATCACCGCAAACACGCACGGCATAAG
>JAIOJU010000152.1 GCA_019911765.1 Thiobacillus sp. | reverse complement strand
GGTGGGGATGCCCACTTTCGCAATGGCAGCTGAGGAAAGCCCGCACAGCATCAGCGCCAACGTTGGCATGACCAGCAACTACCTTTTCCGCGGTATTTCTCAGACCGGCGGCGAGATGGCCATTCAGGGCGGCCTTGATTATTCGCACAGCAGCGGTTTTTATCTCGGTACCTGGGGTTCCAATGTTGGCTGGCTTGAAGATTACCAGGGCTACACCAAGGGCAACGTGGAGATCGACGTGTACGGCGGCTACCGTGGCGCGATTGGCGATGACATTTCCTACGATGTTGGCGCAATCCAGTATCTCTACCCGGGTGACCGTCCTGCAACCATTACTGACGCCGATACTACCGAGGTTTATGCATCGATAGGCTGGAAGTGGTTCACCGCCAAATATTCCTACTACGTCAGTGACGAAGTGTTTGGCTTTGCCAATGCAGACGGCTCTGATTACCTGGATATTTCCGCGAGCGTGCCGTTCGGTGAAACCGGCCTGACCGCCGGTGCGCACTGGGGGACGTTCAACTTCAAGAACAATGGCGCGCAGGACTATAGCGACTGGAAAGTCAGCCTGGCCTACGACATGGGCAAGCTGAGCAAGGTCATGGATGGTGTGACCCTGGGCGTGGCGTACAGCGACACCGATGCCGACCGGGCTGTCTGGACCGAGTCTGCCCCCAATAATGAATTCCTGGGCGACAGTGCTACCACCGTCTGGATTTCCAAGGCTTTTTAATTAACTGACTGATCGGAGCGGGTATTTGTCCCGCTCCATTTTCCCCTTGTCATCAATCTGGGAGACGACATGAAATTCGTAACGGCAATCATCAAGCCGTTCAAGCTGGATGAAGTACGCGAGGCGTTATCCGCCATCGGCGTTACCGGTTTGACGGTTACGGAAGTTAAAGGGTTCGGGCGGCAGAAAGGCCATACCGAGTTGTATCGCGGCGCAGAATATGTGGTCGATTTTCTGCCCAAGGTCAAAATCGAAGTGGCGATCAAGGCCGAGTTGCTTGAGCGCGTGATCGAAGCGATCGAAAAAGCGGCTAACACCGGCAAGATCGGTGATGGCAAGATTTTTGTCTCGAGCCTGGAGCAGGTCGTGCGTATCCGCACGGGCGAATCCGGCCCTGAAGCCCTTTAAAGGAGAGCGACGATGAAAAAGCTCCTGACTTCTTTAGGTTTGGTGTGTGCGCTGCTGGCACCAGGGATGTCGTTTGCTGAGGATGCAACGGCTCCGATGGACGCAACTGCTGTGGTCGAGACCATGGCGGTAGATGAGGCTGCGCCGGTTGCAGTTGAGGAAGTGGTCGCAACCGAAGCGGCGCCTGCCGCTGAAGCCGCCGCACCGGTACCGGACAAGGGCGACACGACCTGGATGATGGTTTCCACGCTGCTGGTGATTCTGATGATCGTGCCGGGCGTGGCGCTGTTCTACGGTGGCCTGGTGCGCGCGAAGAACATGCTGTCGGTGCTGACCCAGGTCATGGCGATCTTCTGTCTGATCTCGGTTCTGTGGGCGGTGTATGGCTATTCGCTGGCATTTGGCGATGGCGGCGGCATGAACTGGGCGATCGGCGATCTGTCCAAGATGTTCCTGCTGGGCATTACTGCTGACAGTACCGCTGCCACCTTCACCGATGGCGTGGTGATTCCCGAGCTGATCTTTGTTGCCTTCCAGTTGACCTTTGCCGCCATTACCGTGGCGCTGATCGTGGGCGGTCTGGCCGAGCGGGTGAAGTTCTCGGCGCTGATGGTGTTTGGTGCGCTGTGGTTCACCTTCTCCTACCTGCCGATCACGCACATGGTGTGGGCAACCGGCGGCTACCTGTTCGAAGCAGGCGATCTCGACTTCGCCGGCGGTACCGTGGTGCACATCAACGCCGGTATCGCCGCGCTGGTGGGTGCCATCGTGCTGGGCAAGCGCATCGGCTACGGCCGTGACGCGATGCCGCCGCACAGCCTGCCGATGACCATGATCGGTGCTTCGCTGTTGTGGGTGGGCTGGTTCGGCTTCAATGCCGGCTCCAACCTCGAAGCCACCGGTGGCGCGGCACTCGCCTTCATCAACACGATTCTGGCAACGGCGGCTGCGGGCATGTCCTGGATGCTGGCCGAGTGGATGTTGCGCGGCAAGCCGTCCATGCTGGGTGTGGCATCGGGTGTGGTGACGGGCCTGGTTGCGGTCACACCGGCAGCGGGTCTGGTCGGTCCGATGGGCGCGATCGTTCTGGGCGGCGTTGCAGGCGTGGTCTGCCTGTGGGGCGTGAGCGGCCTGAAGAAGGCGCTGGGCTATGACGACTCGCTCGACGTGTTCGGCATCCATGGCATCGGCGGCATCGTGGGCGCCATCGGCACCGGCATCTTCGTTTCGCCTGCTCTGGGTGGCGTGGGTGTGGACGACTATTCGATGGCAGGTCAGGTCATGACGCAGGCTACCGGCGTGCTGATCACCATCGTCTGGTCGGGTGTGGTCAGCTTCGTGGCATTCAAGCTGGTCGACATGACCATGGGTCTGCGTGTCTCCGAAGAACAGGAACGCGAAGGTCTGGATACCGCAAGCCACGGCGAGCGGGCCTACAATCTCTAAGATCTTTTCTTTCTCCGAAGAAAGCCGGGGCGCTCTGCAGAGCGCCCTTTTTTATGGGGCACCGTTCAAAGGCGTGAAGCCTGACCGGACATGACCCTGTGCAGGCTGCTGAATTTATAGATGGCCGCGGTAATAGGCAGCAAACTGCTCTTTTGGCAGGGGCTTCGAATAGTAATAGCCCTGAAAAATGGGGCAATCGTGACCCCGAAGAAAATCGAGTTGCGCCTCGGTTTCCACGCCCTCGGCCACGATGCTTAACTGGAGGATGCCGGCCATTTTGAGGATGGTGGTCACCATTGCCCGGTCCCCCTCGTGGTGAGACAGTGCATTGACAAAGGCACGGTCGATCTTGATTTCGTTCAGTGGCAGCCGGTTCAGGTTGCTGAGTGACGAATAGCCTGTGCCGAAGTCATCCATGGAAAAGCGGATACCCAGTTCCTTCAACTGGTTCATGATCAGGATCACGCGATCGATATCCTCGGCCACGATCGATTCCGTGATCTCGAACACGAGCTTGCGGCTCAGCTTGTCATCCAGATAGTGCTCGACCAGGTCTTTGACCATCGCCACAAAATGGTAGTGCGTGAGTTGCCGCATGCTGATGTTGATCGAGAACTGATCCAGGTCGATCCCGGAATCATGCCATTCACGCAGGGTCTTGAACCCCGTTTCGAGGATGTGCGTGCCCAGTTCGACGATCAGTCCGGTCTGCTCGGCAATCGGGATGAATTGCACGGGCGAAACCGGGCCCAGTACCGGGTTGGTCCAGCGCGCCAGGGTTTCGGCACCGATCACCCGCCCTTCGTGATTGACCTGCGGCTGGTAGCAGAGCGTGATTTCATGGTTGATCAGCGCAAAGTGGAGCAGACGCTCGATTTCCAGATGGCTCTCGACGCGCCGCGACATCTCTTCATTGAACATGAACACGCCATCACGGCCCTTGGCCTTGACCTCGTACATGGCAATATCGGCTTCCTTGATGAAGCTGTTGGCATTGCTATCGGCGTTGCCGCCACTGATGATGCTCACGCCTATGCTGGCGCTGATGTACAGGTGATGCGGGTCGACGATATAGGTTTCTTTCAGATGGGTGATGAGCCGCTCGGACACCTCCAGCGATGTACGTTCACAGGCCTCCCGCTCGGCAAAACTGCGTCCGGAAATGATGAACTCATCCCCCCCGAGGCGGGCGACGACACAATCATCGGGAACATGCTGAAGCAGTCGGGCGACGACAAGTTTGAGGAGTTGATCGCCCACATCGTGGCCAAGCGAGTCGTTGACTGTTTTGAAGTGGTCCAGGTCGATGAGCAGGAGGTACGAGAATTCGTGGCTTTCATTCAGCGAATTCATCCGTTTCTGCAGATGGTCGATGAAATATTGGCGGTTATGCAAACCCGTGAGGGTGTCGTGCGTGGCCTGGTGGCTGGCCTGCATCAGCAACTGGTGCGTACTGTTGGCAGCATGGAGCAGCACCCAGGTGAGCGTGGCCGCAAAGGCCGTGAGCACGTAGCCATACCATTCGCCAATCATGGAGAAATAGGCGACCAGCGGAACCATCAGCAGGAAAATGATCGGCCTGTAGAGGCGCCGGTCCGAGGCCAGCAGGGTCGATGCCACGACCGAGGCGCCGATTTCAGTGAAGATGGCGATGTAATGGAGCTTGTAGGTGTCCAGCCGGACATAGAGCAGGAAGATCAGCACCCACAGCAGGAAGAATGCATACATGAACCAGGAGCACTGCTGATACCAGCGGTCGCGCCGCTGCTCGCTCATCGTGTCGAAGTCAAAATTACGGTAAATGCGGACGCCCCAGATCGAGGTGGCGACTATCAGCAGATACCAGACGAAGGCGGGCGTGAATACGTCATTCAGCCAGCCGAGAAACAGATAGCCCAGCCCGGGAACAAGCGACAGCGCGATAAACAGCGGGATCTGGCGGTGCAGAAAACGGTGGAAGCGCTTGTCTTTCATGAAACTCCGCTAGGCGCGTCGTGTGGTTGGGGGCTGCGCCGATGTTCGAATCGTACTGCTTTATTTCGAGTATGGGGGCAGATGAAAACCAGCACCCGCATCATGGGCTCGCGTTCGTCAATCCGCAATGCCGAGTTCAGCATACAGTTTTCCCACCATGTTTTTCAGTGTGTCGACCTCTGCTTCCAGCTGGGCCAGCCGGGTTTTGAGTACGGCCATTTCACTGATGCTCACATCCCCTGCGGTTTCGTGGGCCGAAGCAACAGGGGGGAGGTCCTCGATGACAGGCTCGCCGCTGAGCAGGTGCATCCAGCGGTTTTCGCGTGAACCGGGCTGGCGGGGGAGTTCAACCACCATGGCGTCATCCGGCCGCTCGGCCAGTTCCTGCAGGAATCCCTCTACCGCGGAGATGTCGGCGAACTTGTGCAGCCGGTCGCAGTTGATGCGCAACTCGCCAGCGGTTTGCGGGCCGCGCAACATCAACACGGTGAGCAGGGCGATGGATTGCGAAGGCAGGTGCAGGGCCTTGCCCATGTTGTGGGAAAAGCGGGGTACGCGGCCGCCGCTGGATTCGATTACCAGTGCCGGTCCCTTAAGACTGTCGATGGCCGCCAGCACGTCGGATTCGCCGACCTCGATGATCGGGTGGCGGCTGGTTTTCTGGTTGCAGCCGGCCACCAGTGCATTGAGGGATAGCGGGTAGGTGTCGGGAACAGTGTGCTGTTTCTCGCACAGCACGCCCAGCACGCGGGTTTCGAGCAGGGACAGGATGGGGCGGCGGGTGGCAGGCATGGCGTATTTTGTCGCGTAAATGGGCATTATGCCCGGCCTGAGTCGAATGGATTGGCCTGGCTTCGATTGGGGTGTTGGCCCTCTACCTTTTTAAATGCGTGGCTTTTCGGTAGGCTTCGCGCTATTCCTACGAAAACAGAGCCCATGCACTTCACCCCTGACACCTTTCGCGCCTGGCCGACCAAGCGCATTACGCTGCTCGGCATGTCCGGCGTTGGCAAGACGCATATCTCGACCATGTTGCGTGGCCACGACTGGTTCCATTTTTCCGGTGACTACCGGATCGGCACGCGCTATCTCGATGAACCGATCCTTGACCTGATCAAGCAGCAGGCGATGCGCGTGCCGTTTCTGCGCGAACTGCTGCGCAACGACTGGATCGACATCAAGAACAACATCAAGATCCACGACCTGGGCCCGGTGCTGACCTTCGTTGGCAAGCTGGGCGGGCCGGACTGGGGCGGACTGTCGCTGGATGAGTTCTCGCGTCGCCAGGCGGCGTACCGCGACGGTGAAATTGCCGCCATGCGCGACGTGCCGGGCTTTATCCGCAAGGGTCAGGAAATCTACGGCTATCCGCATTTCGTCAACGATGTCGGCGGCAGCCTGTGCGAACTGGATGAGCCCGGCGTGGTGGAACTGCTGGCCGAGCACACGCTGATTCTCTACATCCAGACCACCACGCGCGAGGAGGAGGACACGCTGATCAGGCGTGCGCAGTCCGACCCCAAGCCGCTGTATTTCCGCCCCGATTTTCTGGCCGAGCAGCTGCCTGTCTATCTCAGGGAAAAGGGTATCGACTACGTCGCGCAGATCGAGCCGAACGACTTTGCGCGCTGGGTATTCCCGCGCCTGTTTCATTCGCGTATCCCGCGCTACGAGGCGATCGCGAAACCGCACGGCTATACCGTCACCTCGCAGGAGGTGGCGCAGGTGCGCGACGAGCGTGATTTCCTGGCATTGCTGGAAACCGCGATTGCAAGGAAAGGTGAGGCGTCAGGCGTGAGGGGTGAAGCGTAATCATGCCGCTGGTCGCGCATAACCTGCTGCCCACCTTCGAGCGCCTGCGTCGCGACGGCATCACGGTGCTGTCGACCGAGCGCGCGGCCAACCAGGAAATCCGCGAGCTGCACGTGGGCCTGCTGAACATGATGCCGGACGCGGCGCTGGAAGCGACCGAGCGCCAGTTCTACCGGCTGGTCGGCGAGTCCAACCCGATCGCGCAGTTCTACATGCACCCCTTCACGCTGCCCACGCTGCCGCGCGGCGAGAAGGCGCAGGCGCACATCGCGCAGTTCTATGAATCCTTCGATGCGATTCGGGAAGCCGGGCTGGACGCGCTCATCATCACCGGCGCCAACGTCAGCCATCCCAACCTCGCCGACGAGCCGTTCTGGGAGCCGCTGATCGAGGTGATCGACTGGGCCTGGGACAACGTCACCTCGACCCTGTGTTCCTGCCTTGCCACCCATGCGGTGATGCAGTTCCGCTACGGGCAGACGCGGGTGAAGCAGCCAAACAAAACATGGGGCGTGTTCGAGCACCGCGTCACCGATGGGCGCCACCCGCTGGTGGCCGACGTCAACACGCGCTTCGATGTGCCGCATTCGCGCTGGAACGATGTGTCGCCTGCGCAATTTGGCGCTGCCGGGGTCAAGGTGCTGGTTGCAAGTGCGGAAGCCGGCGTGCATCTGGCGGTCAGTCGCGATGGCCTGCGCACCGTGTTTTTCCAGGGCCATCCCGAATACGACACCATCTCGTTGCTGAAGGAATACAAGCGCGATCTGCTGCTGGCCGCGGCGGGCAGGCACACTGTTTTTCCGCCGTTTCCCGTGGGCTATTTCAACCAGCAGGCACAGGCGCTGCTGGCCGAGTTCTGCCGCCGGACGCAGGCGGGCGAAAAACTGGATTTTCCTGAAGCACATGTGCTGCCCTTGCTCGACAACACCTGGCACGACACGGCCGAGGCGGTGATCGGCAACTGGATCGGCTGCGTCTATCAGGTCACCCATCGCGAGCGCGGCCTGCCCTTCATGCCGGGCATCGATCCCGACAACCCGCTGGGACTGGAATGACGGCTGCCCACGCGCACTTCGACGAGGCGCAGGGCGCGCTGCTCGCAAGTGGCGACTGGCATGCCGATGCGGCCCCGGCCTTGCCCGCGCTGGGCGGCAAGACCGTGCGCATCCTGGACGGTGCCGGGCTTACCCAGCTCGATACCAATGGTGCCTGGCTGCTGCTCAATGCGGCGCGCCCGCAAGCAGGCGACCCGCTCCCCGAGTTGCGTGCATTTCAGCCGCAGCATCGGGCGATGCTGGACCTTGTGGTCCAGCACAGCGCCCCCACCGGGGTGCAGCCTGCCCCGCACCGCGAAGGCATGCTTGCGCTTGCCGGACGCGGCAGCCTGGCGATGGGGGGGCATGTCATCGGCCTGATCGATTTCGTTGGCAGGCTGTTTCTGGAATTGATGGCGCTGATCGGCCGTCCATCGCGCTGGCGCTGGCGCGAATTCGGGGCGCAACTGGGTACGGTGTTTGTCGGTGCGATTCCGATCGTGATCGGCATGCTGTTTCTGCTGGGAGTGGTGTTTGCCTACCTGCTGGGGTCGCAGGCGCAGCAGTATGGTGCCAACATCTTTGTCGTCGATGGTTTGTTGCTGGCGATCCTGCGCGAGATTTCACCGGTCATCGTGGCGGTTCTGGTGGCCGGGCGCAGCGGTGCGGCCATCACGGCGCAGATCGGCACCATGAAGGTGACCGAGGAAATCGACGCCATCACCACGCTGGGCCTGTCGCCGCTGGCCGTGCTGGTGATTCCGCGTGTACTGGCGCTGCTGGTTG
>JAIOJU010000151.1 GCA_019911765.1 Thiobacillus sp. | reverse complement strand
TTTCAATGCCGGAAAACACGACCGGCACGCCGGGCGCCACGCCGTCGGCGGTGGCCGCGGCGAGCTGCAGGTGAACCGTGTCCTCGAAAAATCCGCGTGCATGCAGCAGGTAGACCAGGAAAACCCCGGCCAGCAGCAGCGAGGCGGCAGCAAACAATCCGACCTTGAAATGCAGTGTGTTCATTCCGAATCTAGTGCCTGGTTATATAGCGGCTGGTTCCAGCTGAAATCGTAAATTTCCCACGTGCCCGCCATTGCGGCCTGTTCGGCCAGTTGCCTGATAAACGCAGGATAAGGCACATCGTAAAGCATGGCGCCGGGGCGGTCGATGACCAGGCGTGGGCGTTGCAGAATGAGCGCGCGCGCCAGCTGGGTGGCGAAGCGCTGCGCCGGCGTCATATCGGGATCGCGCAGTGGCGCGATGTCGGCAAATCCCAGCCGTTCCAGCATGGCCTGTGCTTGCCGGGTGGATTCCGTTGCATCGAAGTGGCTTTGATACAGCGGGATCAGCGCGATGTTGTCGAGCGCCGACAGGTTGGCCCGCAGCGGCAGATCGAGCGCCACCCGTGCCACATCGTCCGGCAGGGCGGCGACGGCCGCCAGCAAGGCGGTGCGGTCGGCGAACGGCGTCAGATGTATTTGAGCGCTAATGACACCACCTCGATTGCAACGATGGCAAAGAATACCCGCATCATTCCGCGCAGCACGGAGACCGGGACCATGAACAGTTTTTTCGGGGTTTCGAGCCCGGCCGTGATGGGGATCAGCGTGACAGCGAGCCCGAACAGGGCACACTTGGCAATCAGGCCGGCCATGATCTGCAGATTGAAAATTTTCGCAAAGGTTTGGGTGAAAGGCTCAAAACCTGCCATGCTCAGGCCATAAATCGACAGATAGGCCAGCAGCAGGGCGAGCAAGCCCGCCAGCCCGGCCAGGGTGATGACCGAAATCACGCCGCCGATCAGGCGTGGCAGGAACTCGAATTGCATCGGCGGAACCTTGCAGTGGGCCAGCGCATCCAATTCGTTGTTGACCTGCATCAGGGCAACTTCGGTGTTGATGGCGCTGCCGGAGCGCAAGGCGATAAAGAGCGCGGTCAGGAAGGGCAGCAACTCAAGTACCAGCACGCGGATGGTCATTTCGCTGGCGAATTCGGTCAGACCGAAGTCGCGTGCCGTGGATAGGATGATGGTGATGATGAGCCACGAAATGACCAGCGCGTAGCCGAGAAAGACGTGAAGGATTTGCACTGAAGTGAAGTACACCTGCTTGATCACCACGTCGAAGGTGGCGCGGTTCCAGATGGTGCGATCGAGCAGCAGCAGCAACACGGCTTTGGCCAGAAAGGCAAAGATGCCGTATCCGACGGTAAACCAGCCGGTGACTTTGGCGCCGAGTGATTCGATGGATGCCGCAAGAAAATTCATCGCGGCATCTTAACGCCATCGGTGGTGCTTGCGCCATCGGACGGCAACCCCTACAGTTTTGCAGTCAGAAGGAGAGTACAGACGATGAGAACACCCATGATTCCTGTTGCCGCGATGCTGCTATGCATGGCATCGGCATCGGCCCTCGCCGCATCGGGTACCGTATTGCGCAGCGAAAAGATCTACAGCCAGCCCAGTTCGGGATCGAAAGTCACCGCAAATATCGCCAAAGGCGCCACGGTGAATATCCTGGCCAAGCAGGGCGGCTGGCTGCGTGTGTCAGCGGGCAAGACCACGGGCTGGATGCGGCTGTTGTCGGTGCGTGCCGGTGCGGGGGGATTGAGCAGCAGTGGCGTGGGCGATGTCCTGGGGGCGGCCACGACCCGGTCCGACCCCAGTCGTGTGGTGGCGGTGGCGGGATTACGCGGCCTGAATGACGAAGAACTGAAACAGGCCAAGTTCAATGCGGATGAACTGGCACGGCTGAATACCTGGAACGTGACCGAGACCCAGGCCCGCAGCTTTGCCAGCCAGTCCGGCCTGGTTGCAGTCAATGTGCCGGGCTTGCCCGATCCCAAGCCTGCGCAAGCCAACACCTCGTCACCGTGGGGAGACAACTGATGAAGATCAAACTGATGGTATTGGCCATTTCGCTGGTTTCGTTCAGCGGAGTGGCTGCGGGTTTCGATCTGGGCAAATTGCTGGAAGACCGGCTGAACCAGGAACTGAACAAGGACAAGAAAACCCAGCCGGCACCGGAGCCTGCACCCGCGCAAACCGGCGGTCAGTCACCTGCAGCGCAAAGCGCCGCAGCCACACCGCCGCCGGCCAAGCAAAAGATCGATGCCAGACAATTGGGGTTCGCCTTGTTCGGCGACTATTCCCCCGAAGAGGAAACCCGCATCGGCACGCAGATCTCGGGCAACCTGCTGGGCGCGGTACCGCTGGTGCGTGACGATACGCTGCAGCGTTATGTCAATCTGGTCGGCAACTGGGTGGCGCTGCAAAGTGGACGCAAGGATGTGGACTGGAAGTTTGGTGTGCTCGACACCGAGGACATCAATGCCTTTGCCGCACCCGGCGGCTATATTTTCCTGACCAAGGGCCTGTACCGGCGCCTCAACAGCGAAGCCGAGCTGGCCGGCGTCCTGGGACATGAAATCGCCCATGTCACCAAGAAGCATCACCTCAAGGTGCTCAAGAAATCCAGCCTGATCGGCGCACTGGGGCAGGCCGCCAGCAACAAGGCACAGGGTAGCGACCAGATCGTGCAAAACCTGATTGGCAACGGCGCCGAAATCATGGCGCGCGGGCTCGACAAGGAAGCCGAGTTCGAAGCCGATCGTGTCGGCATCGTGTTTGCCGCGCGTGCGGGTTACGAGCCGTGGGGCCTGCCCGACGTGCTGCAGGACATGGCGGGATTGCCGGCCAAGGATGAACGCACCAGCCTGCTCTACAAGACCCACCCGCATCCGGCCGATCGCCTGGCTGCACTGGGCGATGCCGTGGATGGGCGCCTCGATGCCATTAAAGGCAAAGAACTGGCCGAGCGCTTCTACCGTATCAAGTGAAGTCGCTTTCATCGAAGCGGGTGCAGGCAGCCCTGTCTGCGCTATTGGTTGGGCTGATCGCGGCGCATGTGGGTGGTCTCATCCACATCGCGCCGATGCAGCGTGCCGAAGCCTGGTTGTACGACACATGGCTGAAGCGCACCGCACCGACCGGGCTGGATGACAGGATCGCGATTCTCGATATCGACGAAGCCAGTCTGAAAAGCGTGGGGCGCTGGCCGTGGAGTCGCGACACCATGACCGCGCTGGTCGACAAATTGTTCGATCACTATTATGTCGGCGCGCTGGGTTTTGACGTGGTGTTTGCCGAGCCGGACAAAAGCTCGGGCCTCGACAGCCTGAAGCAACTGGCGCAAGCCGAACTGGCAGGCAGCAGAGACTTTCAGTCGGCCCTCAAGCAACTCGCTCCGCGCCTCGATTACGATGCCCGTTTTGCCCAGGCACTGGCTGATCGGCCGATTGCGCTGGGGTATTACTTCATACCCGATGGCTATGGGGATTCGAAGTCGGGCATGTTGCCATTCCATTCCCTGCCACTGGCGGCATTCAGACCGATGCAGCCCGGCATGCCGCCCGCCACGGGTTACGGTGCGAACCTGGCGGTATTCCAGAATGTGGCGCAGGGCTCCGGCTTCTTCAACATGCGCGCGGATGAAGACGGCACCGCTCGGCAGATGCACCTGGTCGCGCCATTTGGTGAAGGGTATTACCCGGCCTTGTCGGCTGCCACCCTGCGCGTCGCGTTTGGCGGCGACCCGCTGGTGGCCGGCATTGAAGCAGGCAGCATACTGGGACGGGCATACACTGCGCCGTGGGTTGAAGTCGGCGGCATCCGCGTGCCCTTGAGCGCAGACGGCAGCGTGCATGTGCCGTATCGGGCCGGAGCGCCTTTCCCCTACATTTCAGCGGCGCAGGTGCTGGCAGGCAAGGCGCCGCTGGCGCAACTGGAAAACCGTATCGTGCTGCTGGGATCGACCGCGCCGGGTCTGGCCGACTTACGTGTCACGCCGTTTTCCAGCACCTTCCCCGGAGTGGAAATCCATGCGCATTTGATAGCCGGCATGCTTGATGGCACCACGCGTTACACGCCTCCGTGGGCCGACGATGCACGCGTGCTGGTTGTACTGGTTCTGGGCGTACTGCTCACCCTCGTATTGCTGCGTTTCAACCCGATCATCGGACTGGTGGTCAGCATGGGGTTGCTGGCGCTGCTGCTCGCTGCCTATGCGGCTGCCTGGACACGTTTCTGGGTGGTGCCGATGGCCGCACCGATGATTACCGTGCTGGGGTTGTATGCGTTCAACACCGCCTACGGCTTCTTCGCCGAGAGCCGCAACAAGCGCCAGATGACCAAGCTGTTTGGCCAGTACGTGCCACCCGAACTGGCCGCCGAAATGAGCCAGGACCCTGCGCACTACACCATGGATGGCCAGTCGCGCGAGATGACCGTGCTGTTTTCCGATATCCGGGGTTTTACCAATTTCTCGGAAAAGCTGTCGCCGACTGAACTGGCCGAAGTCCTGAACGCCTATCTGTCGACCATGACCCATATCGTGCAAAAACAGCGCGGCACCATCGACAAATATATTGGCGATGCCATCATGGCGTTCTGGAATGCACCAGTGGATCTGGCCGACCACGCCAGCCGCGCCGTACAGACCGCACTCGACATGCAGGCGGCATTGCCGCAGCTGAACCAGGAATTCGCCGCGCGCGGTTGGCCCGAGGTGCAGATTGGCGTAGGCGTGAACACCGGGCGCATGAGCGTCGGCAACATGGGCTCGGAATTCCGCATGTCCTATACCGTCATGGGTGACGCGGTGAACCTGGGCTCGCGTCTGGAAGGCATCACCAAACAATATGGCGTCGGCATCCTGGTCACCCAGCCCACCGTCGAGGCCGACCCGGTGCACGCCTTCATGAAAATCGACGATGTGCGTGTCAAGGGCAAGGAAACCCCGGTGGCAATTTATGAACCGCTCGGCGTGAAGGCGGGCCTGGACGAGACGCTGAAGAAAAACGCCGCCGACTTCGAAGCCGTGTTTGCGAGTTATCAGAAACAGGACTGGGACACGGCCGAATCCGCCCTGCGCGCACTCAACGAACGCACACCGCGCAAGCTCTACGACATCTACCTCGAACGCATCGCGCATTTCCGCGCAGCCCCGCCACCCGCAGACTGGGACGGCGTATTCGTCTACACCACCAAATAGACACGACAAGAACAACGATGAAACTGACCATACTCGGCTGCAGCGGCGGCATCGGCAGCGGGCGCCACACCACCTGCTTCAAGATCGATGACGACATCCTGATCGACGCCGGCACCGGTATCACCACCCTCAGCCTGGATGAACTGCTGGCGATCGACCATGTGGTCCTGACCCATGCCCACCTTGATCACGTATTGGGCCTGCCGCTGCTGCTCGATGCCGTGGGCGAAATGCGCACTACGCCCGTCATTGTGCATGCGCTGCCCGAAGTGCTTGAAGTGCTGGCGAAGCACATGTTCAACTGGCACGTATGGCCGGACTTCCGTGAAATACCCAGTGCCGGGGCACCGTGGCTGCAGTTCGATCCTTTGCAGATGAGTGAAAAACTGACCCTGGGCGCACGCACCTTCACCCCGCTGCCGGTCAACCATGTGGTGCCGGCCTGCGCCTTTCAGATCAGCGGGGCAGGTGGCAGCCTGGTGTTCAGCGGCGACACCACCAGCAGCGAAGCGTTCGCCGAAGCACTCAATGCCATTCCCGATCTGTGCCACCTCATCATCGAAACGTCATTCGAAAATGCACTCGCCGATATCGCCCTGGCATCCAAGCACCATTGGCCGGATTCGCTGGCGGCGCAATTGCATGAATTGCGTGTGCGACCGCAAGTCTGGATCACCCACCTGAAGCCGGGCAACGAGGCGGCCATCATGGATGAACTGCGTGCGGCTGCGCCTGAGTGGCAGCTGACGGCGCTGCAGCAGGGCCAGATGTTCACGTTATAGCTGGGCCATCAGCGGGCAAGTTGTCGATACAGCCGTGTGGCGGCAAGCAGATTCAGCCACAGCATGCAGGAAGCCAGTCCCAGGCTCAGGCCGGCCGGGTAAACCAGTTGCGGCCATGCCATGCTGCCGAGCAGCAGCAGCAAAGTTGCCATGTGCATCCACCAATGCCGCCGCGACCCATGGTCGGGAATGATCTGTTTCATGTTGGGGGCGGGTTTGTCCCTGGGCAGCCGACTTTGCAGATGAAGCCAGACCAGGAACGGCACGATCTTGTACAGCATGCCGATCACCACCGATATCGCGAAACCAAACATGAACAGGATCCCCAGTGCGATCGGATAACGTGGATCGTCGGCGATTGCCGACGTCAGGTGTGCGGTTGTCCAGAGCGCAATGGCGGCCAGCAGGCTGAGCATGCCTGTACGCCAGAACCGGAGGGTGACATCGACGAGTTTGCGGCGTCTTTTCTTGTGCAAATACAGGGTCGTGCCTGCAAACAGTGCGAAGCCGATGGCCAGGCCAGCAGCGGTGAGCGATGTTCCCCAGGTTGCCAGCGGCAGGGGCAGTTGCGGCGCCAGTGACCATCCGCACAGCAGCAGGAACACCGAGCCGCCCAGCCATCGGGTGAGGCGGGCAGGGTAGGCCGGCGTCAACTGGAACATGGGCACGACCTGATACGCCACACCCATCACCAGCAAGCCGACCCATCCCAGCAAGCCCCATCCCACATGCAGACCGACCAGTTCATTGAGCGGGAGATTGAAATAACCGCCCAGCGTACCGGCAAGCGTGATGCCCAGCCCGGCGGCCAAGGCCAGGGACGTTCCGGCAAAACGCATGGCGCGGGTGGTGGCATGATGCACTTGCGAAGCGGACAGGCTGCCGGCCGCGGCAACCAGGAAGGAACTGAATGCCAGTCCCAATGGAAATATGGCGAGCCTGAGCAGGGCGGTCTGGGAATAAAGCAGGCCCGACACCAGCATTAAGGTCCCTGCCAGCAATGGAATATGCACCATCCAGGCCACCAGCAGCTGCCGTCGCATGGGCGCGCCTGCCACCACGGGCAACTGCTGCATGAGCGCGCCGATCATGATCATGGATAAAAAGCCCAGCGTGATCAGATGTGTCAGCGCGAGCAGGGCAGGCGTCCAGCGTGACAGCAGCACCTGCGGACCCGAAACCAGCAATAACAGCGCCGCCAGCAGCAGAAACAATGGGGCGCTGAGAAAAAACCGGAAGGGAACGGAAATCGGCGGCGCCTGTTCCAGCGACAGGCCGGAATCGGGCGCGTTCACCGCCAGATAACTATTTCAAAGTGGCCGTCGGCAAAGGTTTCGGTGCGGTATTGATAACCGTCCTGCTGCAATATGCCGTACAGGGGGAAGGGCTCACGGTTGTGCACCATGCGCAGGCTGTCCCCGGGCGGCATGGTTTCAAGTGCGTCCAGCACCTTGACCATCGGCTCGGGCGGTTCAAGACCGCGTACATCGAGGGTGATTTCGGCAGCCATATTCAGTCAGGCGACGGTGGACATTTCTTTCATCTGCCGCAGCACCGCTTCACCCTTGGAACCGAATGCCTGCTCCGACATGGGGTAGAGCACATTTTCCTCCTTGAGATTGTGTTGCTGCAGCAGGATCAACAGGGTTTCGGACAGCCCGGCATATTCATCGGCATCCTGTGCCGTAACGGCGGCGGCCATGCGGGCGAATAACTCGCGCATCTGCTCGTGTTCCATGCGCATGACCTGCGTAGGGCCCTGAGTCATCCCGGTTTCCTGCTCGAATGCGGGAAAGAGTATGTGTTCCTCCATTTCGAAGTGATGCGTCATGGTGGAGCGGAATTGTTCAAAGCTCGCAGCGGCCGCTGCCCAGTCCCGCTTTGCCGCGTGGACCTCCGCTGTTGCGAAATAGTCGTCACAGCAATGATGGTCCGAGCTTAGATATTCGCTGATCGTTTCCAATGGAATTTCCTTCGTATTCAAATAGCGCAAGGGAGAAATTTACAGGGTCCTGCCCCGGGATGCCTTGACTTATGTCAAGGCTATCGTAGCTTGAGACACGGGGAAGGCAATCCAAACAGGTGAAGGTGTAACGCCGCTTTCCGCCGGAAGTGCCGACGTTGCTTTACTTCAGCGGCATGATACTGTGCATTTTGCTGGGGCGCCGCATGCAGGTGCGAATCCTGTCAGGAAATACGCATCAACATACGGCGGGTGCAAGTAATAACCATAAAAAAGATCAGGGAATCTTGATTTAGGTCAATGTTCTCTGGGTGCTGGAAGAGGAATATTCATTCATGGTTTTCGTGTAGGTGCTGGGTGCCAATGGATTTGCCCAGGATTTGAAATGCAGGATGACATTTACTTTACTTGACCGAAGAGGGGGGATGATGATGAAACTTGCTTTTTCCGTACTGGCAGTAGCTGTGGCTGGAGCCTTTAATGTGGCTAACGCCCAGGAACCGACATTGTCTCCAGCCGCCAAGGAGGCCAGCAAGACGATTTATTTCGAGCGCTGCGCCGGCTGTCATGGCATTTTGCGCAAAGGTGCAACAGGCAAGAATCTGGAGCCGGTTAACTCCCAGAAACTGGGGCAGAGCCGTCTGGAGAAGATCATTTCCTACGGTACCGAAGGCGGCATGGTGAACTTCGACGACATCCTCACCAAAGAGGAAATCTCGAACATGGCTACCTATATTCAACAGGTGCCGGATACGCCACCAGAGTTTGGCATGCAGGACATGTTGAAGAGCTGGAAGCTGGTCATCAAGCCGGAAGATCGTCCCAAGAAGCCGATGAGCAAGGTCAACCTGAAGAATGTGTTCTCGGTGACGTTGCGCGATACCGGCGAAGTGGCGCTGATCGATGGCGACACCAAGAAAATATGGGGCATCGTCAAGACCGGTTATGCCGTGCACATCTCTCGCGTGTCCAAATCCGGCCGCTATGTTTACGTGATCGGCCGCGACGGCAAGCTCGACCTGATCGACATGTGGTTCGAGAAGCCTACCGTGGTGGCAACCCTCAAGGTCGGGATCGAAGCCCGCTCGGTGGAAACGTCCAAGTTCAAGGGGTATGAAGACAAATATGCGATCGCCGGTTCCTACTGGCCGCCCCAGTATGTGATTACCGAGGGCGACACGCTCAAGCCCCTGAAGATCATGTCTACTCGCGGCATGACAGTGGATGGTGAATATCATCCGGAGCCTCGCGTGGCATCTATCGTGGCGACCGAGGACAAGCCTGAGTGGGTGGTCAACATCAAGGAAACCGGCATGATCCGGCTGGTTGATTACTCCGACCTCAAGAACCTGAAGGAAACCACGATCGAATCTGCCAAGTTCCTGCATGACGGCGGATGGGACTCGACCAAGCGCTACTTTCTGGTGGCGGCAAATGCTTCCAACAAGGTTGCAGTGGTCGATACCAAGACCGGCAAGCTGGCTGCGCTGGTGGATACCGCAGCCAAGCCACACCCCGGCCGTGGCGCCAACTTCGTGCATCCCAAGTTTGGTCCGGTGTGGGCAACTTCCCACCTGGGTGCAGATGTGATTTCTCTGATCGGCACCGATCCGGCGAAGCATCCCAAGCAGGCCTGGAAAGTGGTTCAGGAACTGAAGAATCATGGCGGCGGCTCGCTGTTCGTCAAGACCCATCCGAAGTCCAGCCACCTGTATGCGGATGCGCCGCTGAATCCGGAAAAGGATGTGGCCGAATCGGTGACGGTGTACGACATCAAGAACCTGGATAAACCGCCTGTCATCATCAACATTGCCAAGATGGCTGATTTGCCCGAATCCAAGGCGGTCAAGCGCGTGGTGCAGGCCGAGTTCAACGCAGCGGGTAATGAAGTCTGGTATTCGATCTGGGCGGGCAAGACCGAACCGTCCGCGATCGTGGTGCTGGATGACAAAACGCTCAAGATGAAGGCAGTGATCAAGGATCCCAAACTGATTACGCCTACCGGCAAGTTCAACATCTTGAACACCCAGCACGACATTTATTGATCGTTGAGGCAAGCTGGAAACCGGTCGGGTATTCGCCCGCCGGTGCCAGTGACTGAAAGGTGTCAAATGGTAATCAGGGTGCCGGTTACCATTTGACAGCCGAGGTGTGCTGAACAGGTGTTGGTGTCGTCAAAAAACCAGGGATAAAAAATGAGCGATATGCTGCAGGATTCAAGGCGCAAGGGCTTTTGGGGAAGGTTACGCAGCCCGAGCGTTCGCTACTCATTGTTGACGTTGCTGAGTTTGGGCTTTGTGTCAGGAATTGTTTTTTGGGGCGGCTTCAATACCGGAATGGAAGCGACCAATGAACTGAAATTCTGCATTTCCTGCCACGAAATGCGTGACAACGTTTACCAGGAATACAAGAAAACCATTCACTATTCGAACCGTACCGGCGTACGCGCCGTTTGCTCGGATTGCCACGTACCGAAGGACTGGACACACAAGATCATCCGCAAGGTGCAGGCCAGCAAGGAGTTGTATGGCAAGGTGATGGGCACCATCGCCACCAAGGAAAAATTCGAGGCCAAGCGACTGCAGCTGGCGCGCAACGAGTGGGCACGGATGAAGGCGTCTGATTCGCGCGAATGCCGTAACTGCCACAGCTTTGAGGGTATGGATACCACCAAACAGCGGCAGCGTGCGCAAAAGCAGCATGAGAATGCCAAGGAAGACAAGATGACCTGTATCGACTGCCACAAGGGCATCGCACACAACAAGCCTGAAGGCATGACTGAAGACGATCTGTAGTCCGGACTATTGGCCAGGAACTGAATCATCAAAATTGCAATTGAATGGAGAGGAAGAATCATGAGCAAGACACTGATTACGATATCTGCACTGGGCTTGTTGTTGGCAGGCGGCGTGGGAGTAGCCCAGGCCGCACCAGACTGGGGCAAGGTCCCCAGCAAGAAAATCACGGTTTTTTACCCGGGTGTTTCTCCGATGGAATGGGTGACCAAGGGGGTTGAGCATGGCGGTGCACGGGCATTGAAAAAAGGCGAGACCTGCGCCGGTTGCCATGACGAGGAAGCTGCAGACATGGGCAAGAAGATTGTCAGTGGCGAGAAAATCGAGCCGCATCCGATCAAGGGCAAGGCCGGCAGTATTCCGGTCACCGTGCAGGCCGCTTACGACGCCACCAATGTTTACCTGCGCTTCCAGTGGAAAGACCCGGCGCCGTCCGGTGGGGCGAAGATGGATAAGGATAATGCCGTCAAGCTGGGCGTGATGCTGGAAGATCACAAGGTGGACCTGGCCAATCAGGTGGGTTGCTGGGCAACCTGCCACCAGGATTCGCGCACCATGCCTGGCGCCAAGGACGACAAGAAAACCAAGTACGTGTCAGGCGGCTCTCTGGCCAGTGGCAAATTCTACGATCTGATCCAGTTCAGGAGCGGCAAGGGCGCCAAGCCGATGGATGGCTATGTGGCGGACAAGCGCGTAATGGAAGGCGGCAAGGCGCTGGTGTCGGCAGAAGGCAAGCAGGCGGGCGGCAACTGGACGGTGGTGTTTACGCGCAAGCTGGCCGGGGGTGAAGGTGATATCGCCATGCAGGCAGGCAAGGCCTATAACTTCGGTTTTGCTATTCATGACGATTATGCCCACGGCCGTTTCCACCATGTGTCCCTGGGCTATACGCTGGGACTGGATGCCAAGGCTGACATTACTGCAGTGAAGCAATAAGCCGGGAGCCGTGATGTTGAATTTACGCGTTGATACACGTTCGGCGCGGCAGCAGAAAGGGGGGGGCGGGCTGCGCGCCCCCCGTTTTTTTGCAGCCGTGCTGTTTACAGCCTGCTTATGTATGGGCGGATTCCTGCCTGCTGCTGCCGCTGATGAAGGGGCGGGGTCCATTGCGGAAGTGGCGGAAGTGGTGATCGAGAAAATGGAGTTTGTGCCGAAGCAGCTGAAAATCAGGGCGGGCACGACAGTCACCTGGATCAACAAGGAAAAACGCAACAACCATTCGGTTTTGTTCGAGCAGGAAAACATGCTTGAGTCAGATCGTTTTTTCCCTGGCGAGACCTATCAACGTACTTTTGACAAGCCCGGTACCTATCCTTACCGCTGTGGTCCTCACCCCGAAATGCTCGGGGTGATCGAAGTGGTGGAATAGTTGGGACGCGAGAAATATCTCGTGGCACTGCTGCTCATTCCGTTTGGCGGACAGGCACTGGCGGCCGAGCCGAGCGTGGCGCGCCAGAATGAAATCAGGCATCTCGTGCTCCAGGATTGCGGTTCCTGCCACGGTATGAGCATGGCGGGGGGACTGGGATTGCCGTTGTTGCCGGAAACACTGCGCGACAAGCCGAAAGATAGCCTGGTAGCAACCATCCTGTATGGCCGGCCGGGGACCGCGATGCCACCATGGAAACCGTTTCTGACCGAACCGGAAGCGGAATGGATAGTTGATTTGTTGTTGAAAGGACAATTTTGATGCGAGTCTTGGCTACGCTGTTTGCCGCATTCTTTCTGTTACAGGGCTGTGCCAGTACATCCTTGCGTGGCACCGGCGATCTGGGTGTGGTGATCGAGCGTGCCACCGGCAGCGTGCAGGTAATCGATACCACCCAGCGTAGCAGCCTCGGACAGATTGCCGGGCTGGGCGATCTGTCGCACGCCTCGGTAAATTTCTCGCGTGACGAACGCTATGCCTATGTGTTTGGCCGCGACGGCGGGCTGACGAAAATCGATCTGTTGCAGATGCGCATCGTGAAACGCGTGGTGCAGGCTGGCAACAGTATTGGCGGTGCGATTTCCCAGGATGGCAAGCTGGTCGCGGTAGCCAATTACGAACCGGGTGGCGTGAAGATTTTTGACTCGGCCAGTCTCGAACTGGTGGCGGACATCCCGGCCGTGGCTGAAAACGGCAAGGCATCCAAAGTGATTGGTCTGGTCGATGTACCGGGCAATCAGTTCGTGTTCAGTCTGTTTGAGGCGGGTGAAATCTGGCTGGTCGATGTGCGCAATCCGGGCAAACCACTCGTCACCAAATTCCGCAACGTCGGCAAGGAACCCTACGATGCGATGATCACTGCCGATGGCCGTTTTTACCTTGCCGGCCTGTTCGGCGAGGATGGGCTGGCGATGCTCGATCTATGGGATCCGCAGGCGGGTATCAAACGCGTCATGGACGGCTATGGCAGGGGGCAGGAAAAACTGCCGGTCTACAAGATGCCGCACCTGGAAGGCTGGGCTGCCACCGGCAACGAACTGCTGGTGCCAGCGGTGGGACGCCATGAAGTGCTGGTGGTCGATCAGAAGGACTGGAAAGAAAGCGGCCGTATCGCCGTGCACGGACAGCCGGTATTCGTGGTGGCCCGGCCGGACAATCGCCAGGTGTGGGTCAACTTTGCTTTCCCCAACAACGACACGGTGCAGGTAATCGACGTCGCTTCGCGCACCATAGTCAAAACGCTGAAGCCCGGCAAGGGTGTGTTGCACATGGAGTTCACGCCGCGCGGCGAGCAGGTGTGGATGTCGCTTCGCGACGAGAACCGGGTGGAAATCTATGATTCGGCCTCCTTTGCCAAGGTCGGCGAAATCAGGGCAGACAGCCCAAGCGGTATTTTTCTGACACCACGCGCACACCGGACGGGATTGTGATGACTGAAGCCATAGAGTTCCATTTGCTCAACGACTATCAGCGAGATTTTCCGCTGGTACCAACGCCTTTTGCAGCGATTGCACACAAGCTCGGCATTACCGAAAAGCTTGTGCTGGATACCCTGCGCGAGTTGCAGGCGCGCGGATCGGTCAGCCGGGTCGGTGCCGTGTTCCGGCCACACCGCGTCGGCTACAGTGCGCTGGCCGCCATGGCCGTGCCTGAAGATCAGCTGGCACAGGCAGCGCAGATGGTGAACGCGTGTTCCGCCGTCAACCACAACTACCAGCGCGAACATACCTACAACCTGTGGTTTGTGGTGACGGCTGCCAACGAAGACAGCGTACTGGAAGCGCTGCACGGCCTGGAACGCAGAATTGGCTGTACAGCGCTCTATCTGCCCATGCTGGAGGACTACCACATCGATCTTGGTTTCAATCTTCGGGCAGGACATCGCGGCGCCACCAAGGCCAGTTGTGCCGCCAAGCCCAATGCCATGCCGTTTGTGCCGAGCGATGCCGATCGTGCGCTGATTTCGGCCGTGCAATCCGGCATGCCGCTGGTATCGCGGCCTTATGCGGCATTGGGCGAGCAGGCCGGCCTGAGCGAAGAGGACGTCTTCCTGCGCTTGTGCGGCATGATGGAGCAGGACGTGATCAAGCGCTTCGGCGTGGTGGTGCGGCACCAGGAATTGGGCTTTCATGCCAATGCCATGGTGGTGTGGGATATTCCGGACGAGCAGGTGGCGGGCTTTGGAAAATGCATAGGCGAGGCAGCCGATGTCACCCTGTGTTACCGCCGCCCGCGCCGCCTGCCGGCCTGGCGCTACAACCTGTTCTGCATGATCCACGGGCGCGATCGCGACGCGGTGCTGGAACGCATTGAAGCGATCCGCCAGGAATGCGGCCTGCAAGCCTTTTCCCATGAAATCCTGTTCAGCTGCCGGCGTTTCAAGCAACGTGGCGCGCACTATGTCGCGCCTGCAGAGGCAGTGCTGGCGGCATGATGGACGCACTCGACCGGGCGATCGTCAACGCGCTGCAGGATGGTTTCCCGATTTGCGCGCAGCCCTACGAAGCGGTTGCGCAGCAGCTAGGCACCACCGAGCAGGAACTGCTGGTGCGGCTCGGCAAGTTGCTCGAAGCAGGCACCCTGAGCCGCTTTGGCCCGATGTACCACGCCGAGCGTCTGGGCGGTGCATTGAGTCTGGCGGCACTCAAGGTTGCGCCGCAGGATTACGAACGGGTGGCAGAACAGGTGAATGCGCTGCCGGAGGTGGCGCACAACTACGAGCGCAACCATGCGCTGAACATGTGGTTTGTGCTGGCCACCGAGACGGCAACGGCGCAGGCCGACGCCGTGGATAAAATCGAGCGCGAAACCGGCTGCACCGTCTACAACATGCCGAAGCTGGCCGAATATTTTGTCGAGTTGAAGTTGCGCGTATGAATACCGTTGCCGAACCCGCAGTGATCGACGCGGTGGACCGTGCCATTATCGTCGCCACGCAGAAGGGATTGCCGCTGGTGGCGCGTCCGTATCACGCCGTGGCGGAGCAGGTGGGTGTCCCGGCCGAGGAAGTGATGTCGCGCATGCAGCGCATGCGGGACAATGGCATCATTCGCCGCATTGCTGCGGTGCCGAACCACTATGCGCTGGGTTACAAGGCCAACGGCATGACGGTGTGGGATGTGGCGGACGCGCGGATCGACGAATTGGGCCGGCGCGTGGGTGAACTGGAATGTGTCAGCCACTGCTACCACCGTCCGCGTCACTTGCCGGACTGGTCATACAATCTGTTTGCCATGGTGCATGGACATGACCGTGCTGAAGTCGAAGCGCAGGCGCAACAGATTGCCGAACTGCTGGGCGACGCCTGCCGCGGCCACGACATTCTCTACAGTACGCGTATCCTGAAAAAGACCGGCTTGCGTATTGGCGGGTAAGCTGACACCTGGAACCATCGGATACATCAGCAACACAGTGGATGTGACCGGTGGTAAATGCCTTCCCTGAGGAAAAATATGTTTCGCATCTCCCAGTACATGCAGGAACTGGACAACCCGACCCCACTTGGCCCCAAGCGCAATCCACCCGGCCCGGTCGTGATCTGGAATCTGGTCCGTCGCTGCAATCTCACCTGCAAACATTGCTACTCGATTTCCGCTGACAAGGATTTTCCTGGCGAATTGTCTACGCAGGAAGTGTTTGATGTGATGGATGATCTGAAAGCGTTTCATGTGCCGGTGCTGATTTTGTCCGGTGGTGAGCCGCTGCTGCGACCGGATATTTTCGATATTGCACGGCGTGCCAAGGACATGGGTTTTTATGTCGGCCTGTCCACCAATGGCACGCTGATCGACGCGTCCAATATCGATGCCATTGATGCCATCGGCTTCGATTATGTGGGTATCAGCCTCGATGGCATACAGGCAACCCACGATACTTTCCGCCGCAAGCAGGGTGCGTTCGATGCTTCGATGCAGGGCATTCGCCTGTGTCGCGAACGCGGTATCAAGGTCGGCATCCGCTTCACTCTGACCCAGGACAACGCCCACGAATTGCCCTTGCTGCTGCAATTGATGGAAGACGAGTCCATCGACAAGTTCTACCTGTCGCACCTCAATTATGCCGGGCGCGGTAACCGCAACCGCAAGGACGATGCAGTGCATGAAGCCACCCGGCGCGCCATGGACCTGCTGCTCGATGCCTGCTGGCGAGACCAGAAGCAAGGCAAGCACAAGGAATTCGTTACTGGTAATAACGATGCCGATGGCGTGTATCTGCTGCTGTGGGTGCGGAAGAATTTCCCCCATCTCGAAGCTCACATGCGTGCCAAGCTGGCGCAGTGGGGCGGCAACTCGTCCGGTGTGAATATCTCGAATATCGACAACCTGGGCAATGTGCATCCCGATACCATGTGGTGGAACCACAATCTGGGCAATGTGCGCGAACGGCCGTTTTCGGAAATATGGATGGATACCTCCGACACCATCATGGGCGGGCTGAAAGCACACCCGCGCAAGGTCGGTGGACGCTGCGGTGCCTGCCAGTATTTCGATATCTGTGGAGGCAATACCCGGGTGCGCGCCTGGCAGGTAAGCGGCGATCCCTGGGCGGAAGATCCCGGATGCTATCTGGAAGATGAAGAGATTGGGGTTTGATATGGATTGCAGCAGGGATGTGTCGGGCAGACAAAAGCCAGGAATTGCCACGTGGCTGTTCCGCCCGTTTGTCTTGCCGTTTTTGCTGGCCGCTTTTTTGCAGCCCGGCCAGGCTGCGGCGGAAGGCGGCCCACCCCAGCTTTATACCCAGCACTGCGCAAGCTGCCATGGCGCCGACCGGCTGGGGCTGATGGGGCCGGCGCTGCTGCCGGAGAATCTTGCCCGCCTGAAGCGAAGCGAGGCAGTCGCGGTGATCCAGAACAGCCGGCCTGCCGTGCAGATGCCCGCGTTCCGGGACATTCTCAAGCCAGACGAGATCCAGCAACTTGTCGACTGGATCATGACGCCGATGAGCCCAAGCCCGAAATGGGGTGACGCCGAGATCCGGGCCTCGCGTGTCGTGCATTTTGCGCCAGGATCGCTTCCGGCGAAGCCCGTATTCTCCGCCGACCCGTTGAACCTGTTCGTGGTGGTGGAGGGGGGCGACCATCATGTCTCCATCCTCGATGGCGACAAGCTGGAGCCGATTCACCGGTTCACTTCCCGGTTTGCCTTGCATGGCGGACCGAAGTTCACGCCGGACGGGCGCTATGTGTTTTTCGCGTCACGTGACGGCTGGATCTCCAAGTTCGATATCTGGAACCTGAAGACGGTGGCGGAAGTGCGCGCCGGCATCAATACGCGTAACGCGGCCGTTTCGGGCGATGGCAAGTACGTGGCGGTGGCGAACTACCTGCCGCACACCCTGGTGATCCTCGATTCCGATCTCAACCTGCTCAAGACCCTGCCGGTGGAAGACAAGGCGGGCAAGCAAACCTCGCGGGTATCGGCGGTCTACACGGCGGAGCCGCGCAACAGTTTTGTGGCGGCGCTCAAGGACGTAAAAGAAGTATGGGAGGTCAGTTACGATCCGAAGGCGCCGGATATTGCCATAGGCATGGTCCATGACTTCAAGTATCGCGAAGGGAATTTCATCCCGGGTTTTCTGAACCCGAGGCGCTCGATGCTCGACGACTACCTCGACGATTTCTTCTTTACCCAGGACTACAGCGAAGTCATGGGGGCCAGCCGTGGCAGCCATGGCGAAACCGGCAAGGGGCAGGTCGTGAATCTGGATGTGCGGCGCAAGATCGCCGATCTGGATCTTCCCGGGATGCCGCATCTTGGATCCGGCATTACCTGGACGTATCAGGACCGACCGGTCATGGCGACGCCCAATCTCAAGGAAGGACTGGTCAGCATCATCGACATGAAGGACTGGAGGACCATCAAGCAGATCAAGACGCCAGGTCCCGGTTTTTTCATGCGCAGCCACGAGAACTCACGCTTTGCCTGGGTCGACTCGATGATGAGCCCGGGCGGCAGGGACACGCTGACGGTAATCGACAAGTCCACCCTGCAGGTGGCGGCGCAAGTACGCGAACCCGGACGTACGCTGGCCCATATCGAGTTCACCCGCGACGGCCGTTACGCACTGGCCAGTGTGCTGGAGACGGACGGTGCGCTGATCGTGTATGACGCGGTTACGCTGAAGGAAGTCAAACGACTGCCGATGAACAAGCCGGTGGGGAAATACAACGTGTATAACAAAATCACGCGATCGGCTGGAACCAGCCACTAGCACGGCTGGGTACATTCACTGGCGAACGGTATAGGGATTGAAGAACGGCCGAACGGGATGCTGCTGGCAAGCCGCTAACCGTAATTTCGCAGCTTTTCGATGTCCTGGATCGTGATGTCCTTGCCTTCCACGCTGATCAAACCGGTAGCGCTCAAATCGTGGAGGATGCGCGAGAAGGTTTCCGGCGTGATGTTGAGACGCGAGGCGATGATGGTCTTGCTGGCGGTGAGGCGGATATGCGGCGCTTTGCCGGCCACCGGATTGGCCGTTTCATGCTGGAGCAGATAGCCGATGACGCGTTGTGTACTGGAATGCAGGGAATATGATTCCACGTCCTGCACCAGGCCGTGCAGGCGCATGCTGAGGCCGGCCAGCATTTTCCGGCAGAATGCGGGGTCACGCGCAATTTCCTCATACACCACGGTCTTGGAAATATGCAGCAGCAGGGAATCTGCGAGGACATGTGCGGACAGCGGATAGGGTTTGTCGAGAAACATGACCGCTTCCCCGAAGCTGTGGCCGGGACCGACCAGCTTCATCACTTTCTCGACGCCCTTGGTCGAGGTGAAGGCCAGCTTGACCTGCCCGTACACCACTATGTAAAAGCCATGGGAGGCATCTCCGCCATGGAACAGTCGATCGCCGCGTGAGAGGTGCAACTCGCGCGCGCCCAGGGCGATCCGGTTGATTTCCTCGGGGCTTATTTCATTGAATAAGGGCAGATTCGCCAGGATGGCGTGAACGTCAATTTGGCTCAAGATGCCGCTGAACTCCCGCAGATGACAAGACCGCAAATGGCAGAAAGCCTTGGCTCTGCCTCGGTTTTTTGTTCTGGCGACATCTTACGGGCTAAGTTGGGACTTGTCAGCCTGGTAGCGCGAATTGGGCCAGTTCGGCTTCAAAGGTTTCCGCATCCAGATGCTCAAATGCCTCGCGGCTGAACAGGGTGACAGCGCCCGCCATTTCACTCCAGCCATATCCATTGCAGGCAGCCGTCAGCTGCTTGCTATCCTGCGGCACACGCGGAATGAGATGGAGCCCTGCCTGACTGTAGACGAGGTTGTAAGGCGTGTTGCTCTGATGAAGCTGGTCGATCTGCAGCCAGGCTGATTCCGCATCGGCGTATCGCTGACATAACAGGGGATAAGGCTGGGTGCCCCCGTTGTGGACGAAGCGGGGATCCTGGACCGGCAGCGGACGGGGTTGCACAAAGCTCTGGAAATGCAGGTGATTGACCGATGCACCGGCACCGTAGCTGTTGTAGCCCAGGCACAAGCCGGGCAGATCGGACAGCACGCAGATATCCCAGGCCCAGGCGTGCAGTTCGGGGGTGAGGTATTGCGGTGACTGGCGCGCGGGTTCGGGCACCAGCAGCCCGTGCAGCTGGGCGAACGGAAATTTGTTGTACAGAATGCGCGCAGGCTTGCCCGCGAGTTCACCTTCCCAGAATATTTCCCTGGCCAGAAAGGCCCGGTTGAAATGGAAGCCTGAAGGATCGAACGGGCGCAGCAGACTTTCGAATTTCAGGCCGCTCATGCGCGGTGGACGCAGGGCGCGGATAGGATTGAAAAACACATCCCAGCGGCCGGCACGACGGCTTTCCAGCGTTTTCAGGTGCGGAAATCCCATGGCGTGCAGCTTGAGAAACACCATCACGTCGTCGTCAGGGTCCTCCAGTTTCTGACCCTGTCTGAGCGCTTCAATAATGCGTTCGGAAAGTGCTTCGTGGCGTGCGGATAGCGCGGAGGCGAGTTGTGCCCACAGGCTGGCGTCACTGGCAGCATTGGCCAGCACCAGGATATAGACGCCCAGGCCGGGATGCTGCGCCAGCATGTTGGCGAGCCCGTCGGCAAAGCCTTGTTCCAGCAAGCTTGCGGATGCGAATGGGTGGGGAGGTGTGATCATGGGGCGGGAATCCGTCTTCAAGATATGGGGTGTCAGTTTCGCGTACACACACTGATAC
>JAIOJU010000150.1 GCA_019911765.1 Thiobacillus sp. | reverse complement strand
CATCACCCTCTCCCCAACCCTCCCCCCTCAAGGGGGAGGGAGCCAGGCTGGTGATGAACTGCAGATGCGGGCCGCATACCGGACAGGCGATCGGCTCGGCATGAAAGCGGCGGTCGAGCGGGTTTTCGTATTCGCGCCGGCAATCCGTGCACAAGGCAAAGTCGCGCATCGAGGTGTTGGGGCGGTCGTAGGGCAGAGCGGTGATCAGCGTGTAGCGCGGGCCGCACTGGGTGCAATTGATGAAGGGATAGCGGTGGCGGCGGTTGGCCGGGTCGTGCAGTTCGGCCAGGCAGTCGGCACAGACAAATCCGTCCGCGGGCAGATGAATATCGGCAGCCATGCCCGACTGGCTGTCGAGGATGGAAAAGGTTTCGGCGTGTTCGGATGGGCTGTTGGTGACGGTGAGCGGGCCGGGGGCCGACAGCGGCGGTGCCTCGCTCAGCAGCGCACGGCTGAAGCGCTGCAATTGGGCGGACTCGCCCTCGGCCTGGATTTCGACGGCCCCATTGACGTTGCGCACCCAGCCGGTGATCTGGTGTTGCTGCGCCAGACGGTAGACGAAGGGCCGGAAGCCCACGCCCTGCACCCGGCCGCTGAGGGTGATGCGCTGTGTGATGGTCTCAGTGATCTGCTCAGGCATCGACGGCTACGCGTACGCCGCCCGCCCACCAGATGCGGCAGGCGCCTTCATCCGACACCATGCAGGGGCCGACCGGGTTGCGCGGGGTGCAGGCCTTGCCGTAGATGCGGCACTGATTCGGATAGATTTTCCCCAGCACCACCTGCGCGCAATCGCAGCCGGGCGGCATTTCGCCGGCGCGGCGGCGGCCGGCGTCGGTGTGGTCGGGGAACAAGTGCCGCGCGTCGTGTTTGGCGTATGCCGGCTTCAGCGCATAGCCGGAATGCGGAATGACGCCGATGCCGCGCCAGTTGGCATCGACGACATCCAGCGTGTCATGGAGCAGGCGCAACGCAGTGGGATTGCCGCCCGGATGCGCGACTTCACGGTAGCAGTTGTCGAGAAAACGCTCGCCGCTTTTCAGCTGGCGCAGCACCGAATAGAACGACGCCAGCAGCGATTCCGGCGCAAAGCCGGCGACCGCTGCGGGGATGTCGTGCTGGTCGACGACGAAGGTCCATTCCTCCGGCCCCATCACGGTGGAGACATGGCCGGGGGCGACCAGCGCATCGAAGCCGGGGGTGCCCGAGTCGAGCAGCATCGCCACCGCCGGCCAGGTCAGCCGGCCGGACAAGAGGATGCTGAGATTGTCGGGCAGGCCTTCGGCCAGCAGGGCCGCCGTCGGCGCGGTGGTGGTCTCGAAGCCGGCGGCAAAAAACACCACCGGGCGATCCGGATTTTCCAGCGCGATCCTTTTCGCATCGAGCGGACTGGCGATCGGCCGCACGTCGGCAC
The DNA here is from genome assembly GCA_019911765.1 of Thiobacillus sp. Lineage (GTDB taxonomy): Bacteria > Pseudomonadota > Gammaproteobacteria > Burkholderiales > Thiobacillaceae > Thiobacillus. The sequence continues at coordinate 7,992 of JAIOJU010000150.1, read as the reverse complement.
CGGCAGCTTGCGCCTCGACCAGCGAACGGATTTCGCCCTTTTTCACGTTTACCGGCACCCGCAGCATGTCGCCGTAGGCGACCAGGATGACCCTGTCCTGCAGCGCCAGCTGTATCGCCTGATAGACATCCTCTTCCGGACATACGCACACCGGGCAGCCGGGGCCGGGCACCAGTTCGAGCCACGTCGGCAGCGCACCGCGCAGGCCGGCCTGGGTGATCGAGCGTTCATGGCCGCCGCACACGTTCATGATCTTGACCCTGCGATCGAAGTTGAGGGCGTGGATTTTCTCCAGCCAAGCGCGGGCGTTGTCCATCAGGCGGTCACGCTGTGATATTTCATGCCATCGCTCTGGATGGCGGGACGGCGCGACTGGCCGATGGCGACACGGGCGCGCTGGGCAGCAAGCTGTTCGCGCAGCCAGGCGAGCCACGCGTCCATGCCCAGATCCTTGCGCGCCGACAGCCGCAGCACCGGCGCCGGGTTGGCGAGGTTGCGCAGGTGCGCCTCGGCCTTGTCGGGATCGAAGTCGTCGAGCACGGCGAGGAGATCGGTCTTGGTCAGCAGCATGGCGTCGGCCGCACGGAACATCACCGGATATTTCGCCGGCTTGTCGTCGCCTTCGGTGACCGAGAGCAGGGTGACGTTGAGGTGCTGGCCGAGGTCGAAGCTCGCCGGGCAGACCAGGTTGCCGACGTTCTCGATGAACAGGATGTCGACGCCGTCGAGATTCATGTGATGCAGCGCGTCGTGCACCAGATGGGCGTCGAGATGGCAGGCGGTGCCGGTGACGATCTGGTGCGCCTGCACGCCCTTGGCGCGGATGCGCTCGGCGTCGTTCTCGGTTTCGAGGTCGCCCTCGATCACGGCGCAGGTGAATTCGTGTTTGAGTGCGGTGAGCGTGGCTTCCAGCAGTGCCGTCTTGCCGGAACCGGGCGAGGACATCAGGTTGATCGCGAGGATGCCGCGTTTGTCGAAGTGCTCGCGGTTGTGCGCGGCCTGATCGTCGTTCTTTGCCAGCAGGCCCTTCAGCACGGAGACGGCGGTCGCGCCTTTGGCGACGGGCTTGAACGCGAGGTGTTTGTTGCCGGGGGTGAGGTTGCAGCCGCAGGTATCACACATAGGGATGAGCGGAGAGTGGAGAGTCGAGAGGGGTGTCGTTGATCAGTTCTACGCTTTCAAGCAGCAGTTCGTCGCCGGAAATGATCTGGGTGTGCCAGTCGCCACAGGCGCCGCAGATCAGGCGGTTCATCGCAGCTTCGGTGTCGGCGCCGCAAGTCTGGCAGCGTACCTGGATCGGCGCGTAAGTGAATTCGAGTTCGGCGTGTTGCATGCGGCTGCCGGCAGCCGCCAGCGGAAACGCAGTGGCCAGCAGTTCCGCCACCACGCCGGCGAGCGGGCCGATGCGCACGCGAATCAGCGATGCGGAGGTGGCGTGGTGCTGATCGATCACGGCTTCCACCTGTTCGACGAGCGCCTGCGCGACAGCGAGCTCATGCACCGCTTTCCTCCAGAATCTGGTCCAGCAGTTCCCAGGTGGTGCGGGCATCGGATTCGGCGATCTTCTGGATGGCGTAGCCGACATGCACCATGACGAAATCGCCGACGGTGGGCGGCTCGTCCTGCATCATGAACAGGCTGACGTCGCGCCACACCCCCTTGGCCTGGCAACGGGCGGTGAAGCCTTCGATTGATTCGATCTGCATGGGTATGGCGAGGCACATGAGCGGCTATCCGTAACGGGCTTGAGATCAATGCCAACAGTAAATGGACAGTAGCATCCTTTAATTGAGATGCAAACTGGTCGAGTCGTTTCCTGGCTTGTTATTCGCGGGTTGTGCTGATAGATTGAATTCATGAAATGTCTCGTGCTGGGTATCGGCAACACATTGCTTACCGATGAAGGTGTGGGGATACACGTGTTGCAGGCACTCGATGCCGAGTGGGGACATGCATCCGACGTGATCCTGCTCGATGGCGGCACGCTGTCCTTCACGCTGGCGGGGCCGATCGAGGACGCCGACGCGCTGATCGTTGTCGATGCGGCCAATATCCAGTCCCGTCCAGGCGAGTGGGCGTTGCTGAAGGGGGACGCGATGGATGCTTTCCTGATGGGCAATCGAAAATCCACCGTGCATGAAGTCGGTTTGACCGATCTGCGTGCCATTGCGATTCTGGCCGGGCACTGGCCCGACCAGCGGGCGATGCTTGCGATTCAGCCTGATGTCGTCGATTGGGGCGAAATGCCCACCCCCGCCGTCGCTGCAGCCATTCCACCCGTGTGTGCCGCAATAGGCAAACTGATCCAGGAGTGGCGGCATGTCGCTTGATGCGATTCCCGTACACGTCATCAACACCACACCGGCCGAACCGGGCCTGAGCGGAAATGCGCTTCCGCTATTGCGTGAAATTTCCGAACTGTTGCGGCGTCTGCTCGAGACCGGCGAGACCGGCACCATTGATTTGTCCGCGTTGCCGTTGACTCCGGCCGACCTGGACTGGCTGCAAGACAAGCTGGGTGAAGGCGAAATTGCCGTCACCCTGCAGGCCAACGGTGAATCCACCCTCAATGAAACAGCCTGCTCCGGCGTCTGGTGGGTGGTGCATCGCAACACGCAAGGTGCGGTTACGACACAGTTCATCGAGGTGGCATGGGTACCCGAATTGGTCAAGGCGCATCCTCAGGATGTGAAAATCGGTCAGGAATCGCTTGAGTTATTGATATCCGATCTCTAAGGTGAGTTGAGTGTAGGGGTGTTTTGAGGCTGGGTGTTTTACATCAGGAGGCAGGCATCATGCAGGGTCCGTTGATCGACACACTTGCGCGGCAGGGCATTACCCGCCGCACCTTTCTCAAGTACTGCGCCACGCTGGCCTCGATGATGGCCCTGCCGCCTTCGGCCGGCCTTGCCATGGCCGAGGCACTGGCCGCTACCCGACGCCCCTCGGTGATCTGGCTGCCGTTCCAGGAATGCACCGGCTGCACCGAGTCGATCACGCGTTCGCATTCCCCCACGCTCGAAGCCATGATTTTCGACATGATCTCGCTCGACTATCAGGAAACCCTGATGGCTGCAGCGGGCTTCCAGGCCGAGGAAGCGCTGCACAATGCGATGAAGGACAACATGGGCAAGTATCTGCTCATCGTGGATGGTTCAATTCCGCTGGGACTTGATGGCGCCTATTCCTGCATCGGCGGCCGCTCCAATCTTGAGATCCTGAAAGAAGCCGCCGAGGGGGCGGCGGCGATCATCGCCATGGGGTCCTGCGCATCCTTCGGCGGCATCCCGAAAGCCAATCCGAATCCGACCGGTGCGGTGTCGGTGTCCGACATCTTCACAGACAAACCCATCGTCAATATCCCGGGTTGCCCGCCCATCCCGGCGGTGATAACCGGCGTGCTGGCGCATTACCTCACCTTCGGCACGCTGCCGGAACTCGACGACAAGAAACGGCCCAAGGCCTTCTACGGCGAAACCATTCACGACCGCTGCTACCGTCGCCCGTTCTACGACCAGGGCAAGTTTGCCAAGACCTTCGATGACGAGGGCGCGCGGCGGGGCTGGTGCCTGTTCGAGCTCGGCTGCAAGGGACCGGTGACCTACAACGCATGCGCCACCGAGAAATGGAATGGCGGCACCTCCTGGCCGGTGGAGTCCGGGCACGGCTGCCTTGGCTGCTCCGAGCCGGATTTCTGGGATGGCGGCGGGTTCTACAAGGCACTGTCGATGCCGGCTGATCCGCTCAAGATCGGGGCTGTCGCGGCGGTAGTCGGTGCGGCGGTGGGCGTGGGCGTCAGCGTGGTCAATCGCGTCAAGAAGGGCGCCGCCAAATCGGCCCATGAAACGACTGACCTGGCTGATCTGGAGAAATGATGATGAATGATCTGCAATTTCTGACCTGGGTGCGTGGTCCGGGCCTTGATATCGCAATCGGCATTTTTCTGCTGGGCGTGCTGTGGCGGCTGTTCGAGATCTATTCGCTTGGACGCAAGCCGGACCTGTCCGCACCGCGCCATGCGTCCGGCGCATCCGGTTTGCATACCGTGTTCCGGCGCTCGCTGCCGCCGCCCGGCATGCTGAAGCGTTCACCGGTGAGCTACATCGGCGGCTATGTCTTCCATTTCGGACTGGCTGTGGTGGTGTTCCTGTTTGCACCGCACATTCTGCTGATCACGAATCTTACCGGCCTGTCCTGGCCGGGGCTGCCATCACAGTTCGTGGATCTGGCCGCGGTGGTGACGATGGCTGCGATGGTGGTGGTGCTGGCTGACCGCATCAACAAACCGGCCAAGCGCTTTCTCAGCACCTTCGAGGACTGGTTCACCTGGGCGGTGACCTTTCTGCCGGTGCTGACGGGCTGGATGGCGGTGCAGCATCTGCTGCTGCCTTACACCCTGATGCTGGCGATCCATATCCTGAGCGTGGAAATCCTGCTGGTGGTATTGCCCTTCACCAAGCTGTTTCACGCCTTCACACTGTTCGGCTCGCGCTGGTACAACGGCCGGGTCAATGGACATAAGGGGGTGCCGGTATGAGCAGGGAGCAGGGGCCCCACTCAGTGGGGATGAGACCGGCCGCGAATACCGGCAGCGCCCGACGCGCCAGCCTCGGCATAAGCATCATCGCAAAGGAGGGCGCACGGATGAGCAGGGAGCAGGGGCCCCGCCAGGCGGGGATGCGACCGGCCGCGAATGCTGGTGGCGACCGACACGATAGCCTCGAAATGATTGAGGTATTCAAGGAGGAAGCGGTATGAGTGCAACGCTCGAAAAAGGCATCCGCGTCCTCAAGGAAGTCATCGACGCGCCCATTGCCAGTTACTTCAACAGTTGCGTGCATTGTGGCATCTGTGCCGAAGCCTGCCTGTTCTATACGGAAACCGGCGATCCCAAGTACACGCCGATCCACAAGCTGGAACCGCTGCGCCGCATCTACGAGCAGGAATACACCCTGCTGGGGCGCCTGAAGAAAATGGCCGGCCTGTCGAAACCGGTCACCGACGGCGAGCTCGATGAATGGCAGGAACTGGTCTACAACAGCTGCACCCTGTGCGGCCGCTGTTCCGCCGTGTGCCCGGTCGGCAACGATATCGTCTACATGGTGCGCAAGTTCCGCGAAGGCATGTCGGCCTCCGGGCATGCGCCGGAAGGCATCAAGGGTGCGGTCAATCGCACCATCACGGTCGGCAGCCCGATGAATGTCAAGCTGCCAGCGGTGCAGGCGCAGATGAAGCACGTGGAAGAGGACTACGGCATCCCCATCCCGCTCGATGCCGAAGGCGCCGAGTACATGGTGATGCTGTCGTCGATGGAAATCATGAACTTTCCGGAGTATCTGGCTGCGGTCGCCAAGATCATGCATCAGGCCGGCAAGACCTGGACGCTGTGTTCGACCGCGTTCGAGGCCACCAACGCCGGCATCCAGATCGGCAACTCCGACCTGGCGCGGGTGATCGTTTCGCGCATCGTCGAGGGCGCGGAAAAGCTCAAGGTCAAGACCGTGATCAGTCCGGAATGCGGCCATGCCTACACGGCGCTGCGTTGGGAAGGCGCCAACCTGATCGGCCGGCCGTTCGCCTTCGAGGTCAAGCACATCATCGAGGTGCTGGGCGAATTCAGGGAACAGGGCTTGCTCAGGACCGAAGGCTTCGAGACCGACCGGCTGACCTTCCACGACCCCTGCCAGCTGGTGCGCCGCGGCGGCGTGATCCAGCAGCCGCGCACGCTGATGAACATGGTGGCGAAGAATTTCGTCGAGATGCCGGATGCGGGCTACATGAACTGGTGCTGCAGCGGCGGCGGCGGCGCATCGGCCATCGAAGAGGGCGAGGAACTGCGGCTGCAGGCGTTCAAGAAAAAGAAATCCCAGTTCGATGCGGTCAAGCCCGATCGCGTGGTGACCGCCTGCGCCAACTGCCGCATCGTGCTGGAAGAAAGCCTGGAGCACTATCAGATGGATCTTCCGGTGATCGGACTGACTGAAATGATCGCCGAACATATCCCGGATCAAGCGCCGCAAGCGGCAACCAAGTCGTAAGGAGCCCCGTTCATGACCACAGCACAACGCGTCGTCGTTGATCCCATCACCCGCATCGAGGGCCACCTGCGCATCGAGGCCGAAACCGATGACGCAGGCAGGATCACCAGCGCCTACTCCGCCGGCACCATGGTGCGCGGCATCGAGATCATCCTGCGCGGCCGCGACCCGCGCGATGCCTGGGCGTTTGCCCAGCGCATCTGCGGCGTCTGCACGCTGGTGCACGGCATCGCCTCGGTGCGCTCGGTGGAAGATGCGCTGCATCGCGCCATCCCCAGCTACAGCATCCCGCAGAATGCCGAACTGATCCGCAACCTGATGATCGCGGCGCAGTTCGTGCACGACCACGTCATGCATTTCTATCATCTGCACGCGCTCGACTGGGTTGACGTGGTATCGGCGCTGAAGGCCGATCCCAAGGCCACCTCGGCACTGGCGCAATCACTTTCCAGCTATCCCCGGTCTTCGCCGGGCTATTTCGCCGACGTGCAGAAGAAGGTGAAGACCTTCGTCGAGCAGGGCCAGTTGGGCATTTTTTCCAACGCCTACTGGGGGCATCCGGCCTACAAGCTGCCGCCGGAAGCCAATCTGATGGCGGTGGCGCACTACCTCGATGCGCTCGCCTGGCAGCGCGAGGTGGTCAAGCTGCATGCCATCTTCGGCGGCAAGAACCCGCATCCCAACTTTGTGGTGGGCGGCGTGCCTTCGGCCATTTCCATCCAGTCCGGTGGCGGCCACGGCAAGGGTCCGCACTATCGCGGCGGCCAGTCCGCCACCGCGCTCAACATGGCGGGCCTGCAGACCATCCAGAGCGTGATCAGGCAGATGCGCGATTTCGTCGACCAGGTCTATGTGCCCGATACGCTTGCCATTGCCGGGTTCTACAAGGACTGGGGTGCGCGCGGCGAGGGTCTCGGCAACTTCCTGTCATTTGGCGACCTGCCGTCGAAAGGCTTCTGGGATACCGATTCCTATCTCATCCCGCGCGGCGTCATCCTGAACCGTGATCTGACCAAGATCCACCCCATCGACCTCGATGCCGATACCGAGATCCAGGAATTCGTCAGCCACTCCTGGTACAAGTACAGCCAGGGCGACGGGCAGGGCCTGCACCCGTTCAAGGGTGAGACCGAACTCAATTACACCGGGCCGAAGCCGCCGTATGAGCACCTGGACGTGGACAAGAAATACTCCTGGCTGAAATCGCCACGCTGGCAGGGCAAGTCGATGGAAGTCGGCCCGCTCGCCCGCGTGCTGATGCTTTATGCCAGCGGCAACGCCCAGGCCAGGGAACTGGTGGATTACACGTTGAAGACCCTGAACGTGCCGGTCGATGCGCTGTTCTCGACCCTGGGCCGCACCGCCGCGCGCACGCTGGAATCGAAAATCCTCGCCGACGCCATGCAGGGCTGGTACGACCAGCTCATCGCCAACATCAAGGCAGGCGATGTCCGGACTTTCAACGAGCAGTACTGGGAGCCCTCCACCTGGCCCAAGCACATGCAGGGCGTGGGCCTGATGGAAGCGCCGCGTGGCGGCTTGAGTCACTGGATCGTCATCGACGATGCCAGGATCAGCAACTACCAGGCTGTGGTGCCCAGTACCTGGAATGCCGGCCCGCGCGATACCCAGGGCCAGCCGGGCGCCTATGAAGCCGCCCTGCAGGACAACCACGTGATGCACGATCCGAAACAGCCGATCGAGATCCTGCGCACCATCCACTCCTTCGATCCGTGCATCGCCTGTGCCGTGCATGTCACCGACCCGGATGGCGAGGAACTGGTGCAGGTCAAGATCAAATAAGGCCGATGACTATCAAATCTGGAGAGCATGGAATGAAACGGATGAATTTTTGCTTGTTGGCAGCCCTGTCCCTGTTTGCGGGAACCGCCTCTGCGCACACGGGCGATCACACCGCGGCCGGTTTGATCGGCGGCCTGGCTCACCCCTTCAT
>JAIOJU010000149.1 GCA_019911765.1 Thiobacillus sp. | reverse complement strand
CACCGACCCTGCATCGACATACACATCATCCGTAGGAGCAGGAACCGAGACCGTTCCCGTCATCGCCCCATTGGCTATCGTGATGGTCGAGCCATTGGACAGCGTCACCGTGACCGGACCCTGGGCTGCATTGGTCAGGGTGGCGGTGTAGGTGATGTTGCCGCCTTCGGCGACGGAAGCCGTCGCTGCCAGCGACACGGTGGTCACATCGAGGGTGTCGGTGATGGTGCCGACGCCGGTGAGATCGTTGCCGGCGGCGGCGACGTTGGCCGACAGGCCGGACAGCGTCACATTGAAGGTTTCGTTGCCTTCCCGGATGAAGTCATCGCTGATCGCCACCGTGAAGGTGGCCGTGGTCAGGCCGGTGGCGATCGAAGCTGCACCGCTGGTCGCGGCGTAGTCGGCGCCGGCGGTGGCCGAGCCGTTGCTGGTGGCGTAGCTGAAGCTGACCGGCGCGGTGGTGGCATGCGACAGGGAGACCGTGAAGGTCATCGTCCCGGCATCCTCGTTGACCGTCACATCGTCGATACGGATGGTGGGCGGCGGCGTGACGGCAACGATTGGCGGTGTGATGGTGGACGTTGCGGTGCTGCCTACTGACTCCGCTTCCGGAATGTCGGGTATTACATCTGTTCCCCGGGTTCCGAACTGAAACGCCAGGGGGGTGACATCTTCGGCAATACGCAGCAGGCGCACGAAATCATTGCCCGAGTTGTTGCCGCCATCCTCAAAACCGGCAGCAGTGGGGTCAAGCAGGTCGTCGATGTTCTCGCCGCGCTCCAGAGCCTGGATGATGCGGCCGGCCTCACCTGCGGGCAGGGATGCTTCGGACACATCGGGCCGTGTGGTTTGCGTGGTTTCTGCACTGAACTGGAAGGTTTCGTTGGGCAGAAGGGTGAGCAGGTGTCCATCCAGGAAAGCCAGTTGAACCTGTCCACCCGGCATGGTGACGATGGTGTCGCCTTCCAGCAGCACATCACCCGGATTGAGCGGTCGCATTTGTCCGGATGGGTCGCGGGCAAATGCCTGACCTTCTATCGCGATAACGGTGGCGACTGCCTGGGGGGTGGAAACGCTGCTGTCCATGATTCGGGCCTTATTTAAGTGATACAGGAAACCCATTTGGGCTTATCTGTAAGACTTAACGGCCGAATCTCCGGAATCCGTATTGGACCGAAGTACAGTCAGGCAGAAATTTTCTGGGGTGGTTGTGTCGAGTCTTCGACACCATTGACGAGGAGGGCGAGTTGCATGCGGTCGCGTACGCCGAGTTTTTCGAACGATGCGGTCAAGTGCGCTTTGACCGTGCGCTCGGTGATGCCCATGACACGCGCGATTTCCTTGTTGGTGGAACCGCGTGCCACCGATTCGGCAACCTGACGCTCGCGCATGCTCAGGCGGCTTAGGCTGGGTTCCGCGGAATCGTTGCCGTGTGCGGCCAGACCTTGCATCAGACGGCGCATGAGTTGCGGTCCCACCCACAGGCCGCCGTGTTCGACGACATTGGCTACCTGGTGCAGCACTTCCGGCAAGGTGAGCGCACTGCAATAGCCGGACGCACCTGCAGCCAAGGCGGCTGTGCCTTGCTCATCCTCAGGCACATTTGAGAGCACCACGATGGGGACATTGTTTGCGGTTGCACGCACGCTCTTGATCAGGGTAGACAGTGACTGCTCGTCTGTCGTGGCATGCAGCCAGATGATGGCAGCACTTGCCAGAAACGCGGACTGTACGGCATTGGCCTCCTGCAATACCAGTGCATCCGGAAATGCCTGTAGCCAGCGCGGGATCGGCTGCGAGCGTGAGGTAATAAATACGTGGCGCTTCATGTGGCTAGCGTTCGGTAAAGGCGTGTGATTTTGCACGGGTAACCGGCTTGAGCAAATAGGCCAGTATGGTTTTCTTGCCGGTCAGAATGTCCACCTCGGCCACCATGCCGGGGATGATCGGCATTGATTTTCCGAACGAGGATTTCAGCGTTCTTACGCGCACCAGGTAAAAGGCATTGCCGTCTTCGTCGGTAACGGTATCTGCTGCAATGTGGTCGATCACGGCTTCCAGACCGCCATAAATTGCGAAATCATAGGCAGTAAAACGTACCGTGGCTTTGAGTCCGGGCCGCAGGAAACCGATGTCCTTGGGCAGGATACGGGCCTCCAGCAGCAGTGCGTCGTCCGAGGGCACGATTTCAACAATTTCCTTGCCGGGTTGCAGTACGCCGCCCACGGTGGTGACCAGCAGGCGATTGACGGTCCCCTTCACCGGCGACTTGATGTTGGCGTGCTGGACCCGATCGCTCAATGCCGTGCTGCCTTCGGACAGGCTATTCAGCTTGGCGGTGGTTTCTGCCAGTTCATTGCGCATTTCATTGCGGAAGGTGATTTCCTGTTCCTGCACCTTGCGCGTGGCTTCCAGGATGGCGGATTGCAAACGTACCGTTTGCGCAGCCGCCTGGTCGCGTTCGCCCCGGTAGCGGCCCACGTCACGTTCCAGACGCAACAGTTCGACATCCGATACGGCACCGGATGCCGCGAGGGGTTTGGTCATTGCCAGTTCCCGGGCGGTGAGTTCGTAACTCTGCGCTGCCTGCTCGCGGCGCGAGCGCATCTCGACCAGTTCCTGATTGCGCTGCGCCAGTTGCTGGCGCGCGATAGCAATCTGGGCTTCCAGTTCGCGACGGCGCGCGTCATACATATTGCGTTCTTCTTCAACCAGTTGCGGGTCTTCCTTGACGACTTCGGGAGGCAGCTGGAACGGGGCGTCTTCAGCCAGTGCCCGCAAGCGCGCGGCCTTGGCCAGCAGGGCCAGATACTGCACGCGGTTTTCTCGCAAAGAGGATACAAAGCGGGTCTTGTCAATGAGGAACAGGGATTGCCCAGCCTCCACGGATTGGCCTTCGCGCACCAGAATCTCGGCCACCACGCCACCATCGACCGCCTGCACGATTTGCACCTGGCTGGTTGGAATGACCTTGCCTGATCCGCGCGTGACTTCGTCCACCGTGGCAAACGCGGCCCACAGCACAAAGACGAGCAGAATGATGCCTATTGAGCGCAGCAGATAGCGTGCACGCAGGGGTTCCTGGTCGATCCGTGCCCAGTCGGCATCGGTTGCCCAGTTGGGGGCTTCGTCCGGGCGGGGCGGAATCCATCTGGCAAAGGCGCGATCAAGCACGGGTCGGGTGTGCTTCGACCAGCCGGCAGAGCTTTCGGCGAACCGCGAGATGAAGGAGAAGAATTCGGCCTTCATGCTGCTTTTCCGATCCGGCCCTGGCGCAGCGCCTCGACCACTTGCGCCTTGGGACCATCGGCCACGACCTTGCCGGAGTCGATCACGATGATGCGATCCACCAGGTCGAGCAGCGAGGTGCGATGGGTGACCACGATCAAGGTCTTGCCGATGGTATAGGTGCCCAAGCGTTTTTTGATCTCTTCTTCACTGGAGTGATCCATCGAACCGGTAGGCTCGTCCATCAGCAAAATGGGCGGATCGTTGATGGTGGCGCGGGCGATGGCCACGGCCTGCCGCTGGCCACCGGAAAGCGATTCGCCGCGCTCGCCCACCGACATGTCGAATCCCTTGGGATGGCTGTTGACGAATTCGATGATGCCGCCCACTTGTGCGGCGCGCAGCACCGCCGCATCGTCCGCCATGGGTGAGGCAATCGTCAGGTTGTCGCGCAGGCTGCCATAGAACAAGGTCACGTCTTGCGGCACATAGCCGATGTTGCGGCGCAGTTCGGCCGGATCGAGCTGGCGAAGGTCGATGCCGTCGACCAGAACCGCGCCGGAGGTGGGGCGATACAGGCCCAGAATCAGTTTTTCCAGCGTGGTCTTGCCTGAACCCACGCGTCCGAGGATGGCAATATGCTCACCGGCGCGGATCTTCAGCGAGACATTGCGCAGGGCAGCCACACCCTGCTCGGGGTAGCTGAAATCCACATCCTTGAATTCGATGTCGCCGGTGAAATGCTGGCGCGTCACAAAATTCGAGTCTTCAGGCCGCTCGACCGGCTGCTCCAGAATGCCATCCAGCGATTTCAGCGCGGTGGCGGCATTGTGATACTGCGTGAGCAGCCCGGCTACCTGGCTGATCGGCGCCATCGCCCGCGAGGCCAGCATGGTGCAGGCAATCAGGCCGCCCAGGGTCAGGTTGTTGTCGGAGATCATGTAGACGCCCACGACGACCACGACGATATTCATGAATTGCTGGACCCACATCGCGACGTTGATCGTGGATGACGACAGAAGCCGCAATTGCGCGCCCACGCGTGACAGGAAGTTCGCGCTCGATTCCCACCTGCGCTGCATCACGCCTTCGGCGCCCAGCGCCTTGATGGCTTCCAGGCCCACCAGGCTTTCGATCAGCGTGGCAT
>JAIOJU010000148.1 GCA_019911765.1 Thiobacillus sp. | reverse complement strand
GTCTTATTTACTTCAGTCATGCTTGACCCGCCTTCTCGCGCATAATGGTCTTGACCCGGGCAATATCGCGACGAAGCTTGCCCAAATCAGCAGTTTTGGCCGACTGCTGTGTGGCCACCTGCATACGCAATGCGAAGTGGGCACGCAACAGGGACTCAAGTTCCTGCTTCAGTTCTGCGGCATCCTTGCCGCGCATTTCTTTTGTATTCATCACTTAGCTCCCGATCATGCGGGTAACAAACGTCGTGGCAATCGGCAATTTGGCGGCTGCCAAACGGAATGCCTCACGTGCCAGCTCTTCATTCACGCCGTCCATCTCGTACAAAACCTTACCTGGCTGAATCTCGGCCACGTAGTATTCTGGTGCGCCTTTACCATTACCCATGCGCACTTCATTTGGCTTACGGGAAATCGGCTTGTCCGGGAAAATGCGGATCCAGATACGGCCACCGCGCTTGATATGACGGGTCATGGCGCGGCGTGCCGCTTCAATCTGACGCGCAGTCAAACGACCGCGGCCGACCGCCTTCAAACCAAAATCACCAAAGCTCACGTTGGCGCCGCGAGTTGCCAAGCCCGTATTACGGCCCTTCTGCTCCTTGCGGAATTTTCTTCTAGCTGGCTGCAGCATGTTTCACTCCTGATTTCTTGCCGCGTTTTTCCTGTTCAGCGGCCGCAGGCTGCTCGCTACGGTTCAGCGCATCACCCTTGTAAACCCAAACCTTGATGCCAATGATGCCGTAGGTTGTTTTCGCTTCCGAAAAACCATAATCGATTTCAGCACGCAGCGTATGAAGCGGCACCCGGCCTTCGCGGTACCACTCGGTACGCGCGATCTCGGCACCATTCAAACGGCCCGAGCTCATGATCTTGATGCCCTGGGCACCCAGACGCATGGCGTTCTGCATGGAGCGCTTCATGGCACGGCGAAACATCACGCGCTTTTCCAACTGCTGCGCGATACCGTCGGCGATGATTTGCGCATCGGTTTCAGGCTTGCGCACTTCTTCGATGTTGACATGCACCGGCACCGACATCAGGCGTGCGAGTTCGCTGCGCAGCACTTCGATATCTTCGCCTTTTTTGCCAATGACAACACCTGGGCGGCCACTGAAAATCGTGATGCGTGCATTTTTTGCCGGGCGCTCGATCAGAACCTTGGATACCGACGCATGGGCGAGTTTCTTTTTCAGATAATCGCGCACCTTGATATCTTCAAGCAGCGTGCTGGCGAAATTGCGGTTGGAGCCATACCACTTTGCCGTCCAGATACGCTGAACACCAAGACGGAACCCAATCGGATGTATTTTTTGTCCCATGCCGCTTCCTTAATCCCCAACTGTCACAGTAATGTGACAGGTTGGCTTGCTAATACGGTTGCCGCGGCCTTTGGCGCGTGCAGTAAAGCGCTTCAGCACCGAACCCTGATCAAGATAAATCGTCTTGACCTTCAGGGCATCGATATCAGCACCTTCATTGTGCTCAGCGTTGGCAATTGCCGACTCAAGCACTTTCTTGATGATCTCCGCGCCTTTTTTAGGGCTGAAGGCCAGGATATTCAACGCTTTTTCGACACGCAGACCACGGATCTGGTCAGCAACCAGGCGGCCCTTCTGTGCGGACAAGCGCGTACCACGCAAAATCGCAGAAACTTCCATCATGCGCTCCTTATTTCTTCGCTTTCTTGTCCGCAACGTGTCCTTTGAAGGTACGCGTCAGGGAAAACTCACCCAGCTTGTGACCAACCATATTCTCGGTCACGAACACCGGCACATGTTGACGACCGTTATGTACGGCAATCGTCAGTCCGATGAAATCGGGCAGCACAGTGGAACGACGCGACCAGGTCTTGACCGGGCGCTTGTCATTGGAGCTGCGAACAGCCTCAATTCTTTTCAGCAAATGCCCATCAACGAACGGGCCTTTTTTAATTGAACGTGCCATATCTTTCTACCTCAATCAGCGCGCTTGACGGCGGCGGACGATCATGTTGGAGGTGCGCTTGTTGCTGCGGGTGCGATAGCCTTTGGTCGGCGTACCCCATGGGCTGACCGGATGACGGCCCGCTGCAGTACGACCCTCACCACCACCGTGCGGGTGATCACAAGGGTTCATTACCACGCCGCGAACCGTCGGGCGAATACCACGCCAGCGATTCGCACCAGCCTTGCCGATCGAACGCAGACTGTGCTCTTCATTGCCCGCTTCACCCAAGGTCGCACGGCAGTCGACGTGAACCTTGCGGATCTCACCCGAACGCAGGCGCAACTGAGCATAGCTGCCTTCACGTGCCAGCAACTGGACCGACGTACCGGCGGAACGCGCTATTTGCGCACCCTTGCCAGGCATCATCTCAACGCAATGCACCGTGCTACCGACCGGAATGCTGCGCAGCGGCAGGCAGTTGCCAGGCTTGATCGGAGCTTCGATGCCATTCAGCAACTGCGCGCCTGCCTCGATACCGCGTGGCGCAATGATGTAACGACGCTCGCCATCGGCATAGCACAGCAACGCCAAGTGTGCCGAACGGTTGGGGTCATACTCGATCCGCTCAACCTTTGCCGGAACGCCATCTTTATTACGACGGAAATCCACCACCCGATAATGCTGCTTGTGTCCACCACCTTTGTGGCGCACCGTGATGTGGCCGTTGTTGTTACGACCGGAACCGCGTTTTTTGGGCTCAAGCAAGGCTGCAACCGGCTTGCCTTTATGCAGGCCAGGCGTAACGACCTTGACGACAGCACGGCGACCGGCTGATGTGGGTTTGACTTTAATCAATGCCATGATGTTCTCCCTTACTGACCGGACGCGAAGTCGATGTCCTGACCCGGCTTGAGGGTGACATACGCCTTCTTCCAGTTGTCACGGCGACCCATGACGCGGCCAGAGCGCTTGATCTTGCCCTTGACGTTCAGCACTTGCACACCCGTGACCTCAACCTTGAACAGGCTGGCGACAGCCTCGCCAATTTCCTGCTTGGTCGCATCGGGCAGCACACGAAATACCACTTGATTCATCTTGTCCGCAACGCGCGTGCTCTTTTCGGAGATCACCGGCGCGAGAATGACTTTGAGCAGACGCTCTTGACTGATCGCACCCATTACACCATCTCCTCAAACTGCTTGATCGCCGCTGCGGTGATCAACACATTACCGAATTTGACCAGGCTCCACGGGTCCGCCTGATGAGGCTCGACCACGTAGACATTCGGCAGGTTGCGCGACGACAGCCACAGGTTGTCATCCACACTGTCGGCAATGATCATGACCTTGCCATAACCCATCGATTTCAGCTTGCCCGCAAGCAGCTTGGTTTTCGGAGAATCGATCCCCAGACTCTCGACAACCTTGAGCTTACCGTCACGTGCCAGCTGCGACAGAATGGTCGCCAGGCCGGCGCGATACATTTTGCGGTTGACCTTGTGCGTGAAGTTCTCGTTCGGCTTGTTCGGGTGAGCATGACCACCTCCGCGCCAGATCGGGCTGGAGGTACGGCCCGCACGCGCACGGCCGGTACCCTTTTGGCGCCACGGCTTGTGCGTGGAGGCCGTCACTTCAGCACGCGTCTGCTGTGCACGGTTACCACTGCGCGCGTTGGCCTGGAATGCAGTCACCAACTGATGCACCAGCGCTTCGTTGTACTCGCGGCCGAATGTCTCGTCCGATGCAGCAAGGCTGGTGACCTGCTGACCCTGATCGTTAATAACGGACAAATCCATTAGGCACCTCCCTTCACTGCCGGGCGCACCACGACATGACCACCCCTGGAGCCTGGAACAGCACCCTTCAGCAAGACCAGTCCACGCTCAGCATCCACGCGAACCACTTCGAGATTCTGCTTGGTACAGGTAACCGCACCCATATGACCCGACATCCGCTTGCCAGGAAACACACGACCCGGATCCTGGTTCATACCAATCGAACCCGGCACATTGTGTGAACGGGAATTACCGTGGGTAGCACGCTGGGATTTGAAATTGTGGCGCTTGATGGTGCCCGCAAAGCCCTTGCCCTGCGTCACACCCGTGACATCCACCTTCTGACCGGCCGTAAAGACCTCGACAGAAACCGCTGTACCCGCCTGGTATTGGGCAGCCACATCGGCCGACACGCGAAACTCGCGCATCAACTCTGCCGCATCCACACCCGCCTTGGCGAAATGACCCGCCTCCGCTTTGGTTACACGGCTATTGCGACGGCTGCCATAGGCAACCTGAACAGCGGAGTAACCGTCATTTTCTGACGTGCGCACTTGCGTCACACGATTGTTTGACATTTCCAGCACTGTCACCGGAACGGACGCGCCATTCTCGGTGAAAATGCGGGTCATGCCGACCTTGCGGCCAACGAGCCCGATACTCATTTTTGTATATCCTATCTCAAGCAAGCAACCGAAGCCGCCTGCAAGGTTTGTAGGTGCCGATTACTATTGACCGGCGACTATTGATACTACTGAAGGGGCGGCAGTATACCTGCGCCCCTCAATTTTTACAACTTGATTTCGACGTCCACGCCAGCCGGCAAATCCAGCTTCATCAAAGCATCAACCGTTTTATCGGTCGGATCCATGATGTCCATCAGGCGACGATGGGTGCGAATCTCGAATTGGTCGCGCGAAGTCTTGTTGACGTGCGGCGAACGCAGCACATCAAAACGCTCGATCGAAGTGGGCAACGGAACCGGGCCCTTGACCACGGCACCAGTACGCTTGGCCGTTTCCACGATTTCGAGCGCTGACTGGTCAATCAGTTTGTAGTCAAACGCCTTCAGGCGGATGCGGATTTTCTGGTTAGTCATGGTTATGCTTACTCTTCGATCTTGGCTACGACGCCGGCACCAACGGTGCGGCCGCCTTCGCGGATGGCAAAACGCAGACCTTCGTCCATGGCGATCGGCTGGATCAGCGAGACCTTGATGCTGACGTTGTCGCCAGGCATCACCAT
>JAIOJU010000147.1 GCA_019911765.1 Thiobacillus sp. | reverse complement strand
AACAGTAAAAGGGTATCCGCGGGTTATTGATTCGGCCTGATGAAGTTTGAAGTGATATTGAAAGCCGACTTGCCCGGCTGTAATAAAACCGTGCGGGAGGCCGAATCAATAACCATTAGAAACAGCGTCCTGTTGAGGCGGCTCAACGGACGGGTCCACTCAAGGCGACGCAAAAAACGTTTTACAGGTTCAAACATTGCCTGGCCGTCTCAATAGCCAGGGGACAATTCCGGCAACCGCTATTGAAGGCAGCTTTTATTCGAGGGGCCACGAGACCCGGATGGACGTCCCGCTTTCCGGACTGGATTCGAGATGATAGCTGCCGCCGGACAGGGCCGCACGCTCTCTCATGCTGACCAAACCGAGGCCTCTGCAGTCGCCGGGACTGACAACGATGCTGGCGGGATCGAATCCGCGGCCATTGTCCTGAATCAGCAGATGCAGCTTATCATCCGCTCGATACAGGCTGATCCGTACCCGATCGGCCGCCGCGTGCTTGAGGATATTATTGGTGGCTTCCTGGATGATGCGATAAAGGGTGATTTTGAGCGGCTCTGGCACCTCCTGCTCGCTGACCAGCAGCATCTTCTCGACTGCAATGTGGCCACACACCGCCTCAAACTCGCGGAAAAACCAGGAAAGTGTTGGCAGAATGCCAAGATCATCCAGGATCGAGGGGCGCAGTTCGGTGGAAACACGGCGCACCTCGAGCAGCGCCTCCTTGATGTGCGCGATGGTCTGCTGCAGCGAGGCGAGCGCGGTATCGATTGTTCCGTCAGCCACCTGTTCAGCAATGTTTTCAACTGAAAGCTTGATCAGGCTGAGCGACTGCCCCAGCCCGTCATGGAGATCCAGCGCAATCCGCCTCCGCTCCTCCTCCTGGATGGTCACCAGCAGACCAGACAGCCGTCGCAACTCGTCATGGGATTCGTTCAAGGCTTGCGCTGTCTGCACCTGTTCGGTGATATCCCTTAATATGGTCGAGAGCGTCTCAACCTGACCCGCTTCATTCCGGTGCGCAATAATGACCTGCGAGGTATGACGTACACGGCCCGTACTGTCACGTAATCTGGATTCCCCACTCCACAAGCCATGCTGGATCGCGGACGGGATAGCCTCGTCCCATATCCGGTCCTTGACATCCTTGTCGCTGTGCTCGCACAGCTTCACCCGTGAAATGTCATCTCCAGGAGCCAGACCCAGCACGGCACGTCCTGCCGGATTCAGATAGAGCATGCTGCCATCGGCATTGCTCATGGCAATGTAATCAGTTGTTTTTTCAATAATGGCCAACAAGCGTGCCTGAATTTTTTCGCTGCGTTCACGTTGTTGCGTTTCATGACACGCCAGGCACTCCAGTTCCTCGTACAAGCGTTGACGCTCGACCTCGGCTTGCTTGAAGTCACTGATGTCACCCATCGTCACGACAGCATGCAGTTCATCCGGCTCGCGGAATCGGTTGGGCGGCCTCATCAGCGGTTGCACAACGACCGTGAGGTGACGCTTGAGCACCGGGTCGAATACCTCACATTCAGTGCGCTTCCCGCATGACAGCTTCGCTATCGCGCTCTGCCAGAACGCCTTGAAGTAGCACCCCGGGTCAACGCAATCCTGATGCAGGACATCGTGCAGATTCTGCCCTCTGACACCGGCAACCATCCCCAGCCCCCATCGTTCGATCGTTCGATTGACGTGGATAAGGTAACCTTCCCGATTCAGCAGGCAGATCAGTTGCGGCATCGAATCCGAAGCGGATTGCCATTGCTGTTTTGCTCTTTCCAATGCCTGTATGTCCATAGCCCCCCCCCGAGGGTTATATAAACCAAAGCCCGAAGCGTTGCACACGAAGTTGATCGTGCATTTTTTGGTATTTTGGTTGAGTGTAGTTCACCTTCAATTGAATAGCCTGGTTTTGCAATTCATGCGATCACCCAAGGCATCCCTGAACAAACCCCAGACAAGCCCGGCAGGAACGGCAAGCGGTTGATTTCGTCCATGCTGAATCCTTCGGTGTTACTCAGGACAGGCTTGTCGAACCGCACAGCACACCAGCTTTTCAGTGTTCCCCCTAATGCGATCGGGCAATTTCCGATTCGTCTTTTCCAGTTGATGCTTGGACAGCCTGCCTGGATACCCGCCGAGGCGCGATTTTTGGCCACAATATATTTAATTCGGAGCTAGAATTAAAAAGCATTACGGTTTTTTCAGCCCCATTGCTGTATCGACCGTTATGGCAACAGCTTTGGAGAACATAATAAAAAAACATGAAACTGCGGATACAGGAAATTTCTGGTAACGATAATGTAGCCGGCCCCTGCCAGCACAAGCCCGTTGATGAACGCTGCCTGTCCTGCATCCTGGACAGCTCCGATTATTTCAGCACCCTGAGCCTCGAGGTGAAGCGTGCCTTGCAGGAATTCCTGCAGTTCAAGTCATTCAATCGCCGCGCCCTGCTTTACCGGGAAGGGCGCGCCAGCGAGGACCTGTTCATCCTGCTGTCGGGCGAAGTCAAGGTATACAAATCCCTGCCCAACGGCCGCCTGCAGATACACAAGCTGACCGTCATCCCCGGCGACCTGATTGCCTGCGAGGACCTCTTTCTCGACAAGTACAGCAGCTCTGCCGAGGCCATCAGCCCCGTCAGCGTTTGCTTTCTGCCGAAAGCGCATTTGCAGAAGATCATCAGCCGCTACCAGGAGATTCCGGACACCCTGATGCGCTCCATGGCGCGCAACCTCAATTCCTATATCCGCCATATCGCCAATCTCGGGCAGAAAAACGCCCTGGAGCGGGTTGCATCCTATCTGCTGTTCCTGCACGAAACCCACCATGAACGTAACCTGCGCAGCGAGGTGCTGCGTGAATCCCTGACCCGCACCGAACTGGCCGACATGATCGGCGTAACCCAGCGCACCCTGATACGCAGCCTGAAAAAACTGGAAAGCGACCAGGTCGTCGCCCTGTCCAGGGACGGCTTCGTCATTCTCGACCAGAAGGCACTGGAATACCTGGGCGCAGGCGGCTAGTACGACAACCCATAAGTTTGCGTACATGCCGAGACGCGCATCCGCGCGCCGGGTGCGCGAAGCGAACCGCAGCCATAGTCGTTCTATGGCGAGGATGAGCGACAAAGCAATCGGTGATGCGGGGCGCGTCGAACATA
>JAIOJU010000146.1 GCA_019911765.1 Thiobacillus sp. | reverse complement strand
ACGCCGCCCAGCGTGGTGTTGCCGGTCTGGGCGATGAAGGCAAGTGCGGCGGCCAGCGGCGGGGCCACACACGGACCCATGATCACGGCCGACAGCGCGCCCATGACAAACACACCGACAAAGCTGCCGCCCTTCATCTTGTTGGAGGCGTCGGAGAATTTGCTCTGGATGAAACTCGGCAGCTGCAATTCAAAAAAGCCGAACATCGACAGTGCCAGGGCCACGAAAATCCCCGCGCCAATTCCAAGCGCCCATGGGTTCTGCAACGCATTGGAAATCAGGGTGCCCGACAAGGCTGCCGCAACACCGGCCAGTGAATAAGTGATCGCCATGCCCAGCACATAGGCCAGCGCCAGCATGAAACCGCTGACTTTGGTGAGTTCCTTGTTCTGCCCGGCGATGATGCCCGACAGGATCGGAATCATCGGAAACACGCACGGCGTCAGCGCCAGCAGCAATCCCAGGCCAAAGAAAGTCGCGACGACCGCCCAGAAACTGCCGCCTTTCAGCACGCGCTCGATCTTGGATGTATCCGACTCATTCGCCGAATCAGCCATGGCGGCGGGTTCACTGATCTCGGCCTGTGCGGCGATTACAGGATTCGTCTCTCCACCCCGGGAAACGGAGACGCTGGCTTCCGATGCGGTCAAGGTGAAGTCGCGATTGATGGGCGGATAGCACACGCCGACCGCTTCGTTGCAGCCCTGCCAGCTTGCCGCCATCACCAGCGTTTCCCCGGCCGCGAGCGCACGCGAAAGCGTCACACTGGCCGAGAACCCCTGGTGATACACCTCGGTGCGGCCAAAGCTCGGGTCATCCTTGACGTCACCCGCCGGCGTGTTCACGCTCGCCACTTTCACATCGGCCGGCGATTTGACGACATAAGCGAGCTTGTCGCGATACAGATAGGTATCGGGCGTCAGGGTGTAATCGAATTTGACCGTTTGCGCATCGGCCATGGCCGCCGCCACGGCAAACGCCTCGTCCGGCGGCAGCAGCTTGGGCACGCTCATGCCGCCCAGACTGCGCAGACCGTCCAGCGCGGAAGCAAGCGGACTGGAAGACGCTTTGCTTACCGGGGCAGCGAGGGGGGCCGCTGCGGCTGCCGCGACCATCTCCGCCAACTTGAGCGTGATGCTCTCCGTGTGCGGCGTGTAGCACAGGCCGGCATCGGCACAGCCTTGCGCCGTGGTTTTCAGCGTCACCTCGGTCATGCCGGCGGTACGCTGGATCGGCAAGGCGATGCGGATGTCCTTGCGATAGGTTTCGACCTTGCCGAAATTCTCGTCTTCCTTGACCTTGCCTGCCGGTAGTTTCGGGGTATTCAGTGCAGCACCCGTCACCTCGAACCTGAACTTGTCGCGGTACATGTAATAGCCGTCCGCGATCTGCCAGCGCGCTTCCAGCGTGTTGGCGTCCAGGGCACGTGCCGAGAACCTGAACGCCACTTCCGGTTCCAGAAATTCTTCGGCCTGGGCCACTGGAAAATGCAGCAGTGCACCCCAAAGTAGTGGCAATGCGCTGAGCAAACGGGTCCATTTATTCATGTTTTTCAGTCTCCGTGGCCAGCCAGTCGAGATAAGCGGGCAGGCCATGTGTTATCGGTATGGCAATCAGTTCGGGCACGTCGTAAGGATGCTGCGTTCGTACAATCGCTTCAAGCTGCGGGTAGTTTTCGGCGGTGGTCTTGATCAGCAGCGGAATCTCGGTTGCCGTTTCCACAGCCCCCTGCCACTGGTAAATGGAGCGGCACGCCGCCAAAACGTTCACGCACGCCGCCGCGCGGCTTTCGATCAACGCGCGCGCCAACTTTTCGGCGCTCGCGACATCGGGTAAATTGGTCAAGACTAACAAAGGTTCCATCACATGCGCTTTAGTTGGATTGTGCTACTTCTGCTGTCGTTCCCGGTGCTGGAAGCCATCGGCATTTTCTGGGTTGCCAGCGCCATCGGCGGCTGGGTGCTGCTGTGGCTGCTGCTGGCTGCTGTCATCGGGGTTACGCTGGTTCGCGTGGAACGCGTGGCCTGGAGCGCGCGCATGCTGTTTTCGGTACAGTCTGGCGCTCACCCGCTGGCCTCGTTGTTCTACAGCAGCCGCATTCTCCTCGCTGGCGGCCTGCTTGTCTTCCCCGGTTTCATCAGCGATATCCTCGCGCTGGTCCTGCTGCTGGTTCCCGGCACCTGGGCCAAACGCGTACCCGATCCCTTGCGCCCGGCAAACGACGACTCCTCCTTTTCCCAGCCCACGCCGTCACGAAGCGAAAGCACAGGCAGCACACCCGAAATCATAGACGGAGAGTTCAAGCGCGAGCCGGACGACCAGAACCGCTGAATCCCGCCCGCACAAGCCGGACGGTTCAAAACAGCTTCATCTGCCCGCGCGCCTGCCTGATTTCGCGCAGCAGATCGTCCGAAGTCGGGTAGCGATATTTCAGGCGCAGCTCGCGCGTGGTCCGTACATTCGACAACTGGCGCGATTCGCGCAGAAACGACAGCAGGGCTTCCGACAAAACCTTTTCCGCTTCGGCACGGTTCACCCGCGGTGGCCGCTGCAGGTCAAACGCATCCGCACAGCTGTCGAACCAGTCGCCCATTTTCAAGGGGTGTGCATCGACCGCATGGTAAATGCGCTGCGCACGGCCACGAAACAACGCGGCCCATGCCAGTCGCGCCAGGTCGTCGGCGTGAATGTGGTTGGTGTAACTGTCGTCCCGGGCGATGAGCGCGGGCGTGCCGCGTTTGATTCGCTCCAGCGGCAGGCGATCCGCCGCGTAGATGCCCGGTGCGCGCAGGATGCTGACCTGCACCCGCAAGGCCTCGCCCCAGGCACGCAACTGGCGCTCGGCATCCACCCGCCGCACCGCCCGGCCATTGACCGGCGCCACCGTACGCGTCTCGGCCACCCAGTCGCCGCCGCAATTGCCGTACACCCCGCTGGTGCTGATGTAGACCAGCGCACCCGGTTTGCCCCGGCGCGACAGGGCATGCAACAGATGCGCCGTACGCGGGTCGGTTGTGCCGTCAGCCGGCGGCGGCGCAAAATGAAGCACGCCGTCGACGCGCGGCAGGCGACGCAGGCTCCGCGGCACATCCAGATCGCCCACGTAGGGCGTCACGCCCAGCGCGCGCAGCGCGGCAACCCGCTCGGAGCGGCGGGTCAGCCCGATAAATTCGGCCTGTCCCGCATAGCGCTTCACCAGTCGTTCGGCCACATCGCCAAACCCTACAATCAAGATTTTTTTCATTACCGTTTGCCAGTGCAGCCCGTTCGAATTTGATCTTTTGCCTGTAACCCTATGCTTGCAAGGGTAAAAACCCGGCGCTCTCGGGCGATAATCTCTGGGTTTGTCACCGCATTCTAAGCCTACATCATGCCGTATCAGGTCACCATTCAGCCCAGCGGGCACCAGTTCCACGTCAATAACGACGAAACCCTGCTCGACGCCGCCTTGCGCGAAGGCTTCTCCCTGCCCTATGGTTGCCGCAACGGTGCCTGTGGTTCCTGCAAGGGCAAGGTGCTATCCGGCGAACTTGATTACGGCAAACATTCGCCCACCGCCCTGAAGGACGAAGAGAAAGCTCAGGGCCGGGCGTTGTTCTGCTGTGCCAGGCCGCTGTCTGACCTCAGCATCGAAGCCAGGGAAATCGGTGCCGCGAAAGACATCGTGGTGAAAACCCTGCCGTGCCGGGTGGAAAAGCTGGAAAAACGCGCCGACGATGTGATGGTGCTCAAGATCAGGCTGCCTGCCAACGAGCGCCTGCAGTTTCTGGCCGGCCAATACATCGACTTTCAGTTGAAGGACGGCAAGACGCGCAGCTACTCGCTCGCCAACCCCCCGCACGACGACGCCCTGCAGGAACTGCACATCCGCCACATGCCGGGCGGCCTGTTCACCGACCAGGTGTTTTCCACCCTGAAGGAACGCGACATCCTGCGACTGAAAGGTCCGCTCGGCAGCTTTTTCATCCGCGAGGATTCCGACAAGCCGATGATCTTTATCGCGGGCGGCACCGGCTTTGCACCGATCAAGGGCATGCTGGAACATGCATTCGCCGCGCATATGGATCGCGAAATGGTGCTGTATTGGGGAGTGCGCTCACTGAAGGATCTGTACATGGCCGAACTGCCGCAGCAGTGGCAGGCCGAGCATCCCAATTTCACGTTTATTCCGGTACTGTCCAACCCGGAGCCCGGCGACCAATGGCAGGGCCGTACCGGATACGTGCACAAGGCCGTGCTCGCCGACTTTGCCGATCTGTCTGGCTATCAGGTCTACGCCTGCGGCGCGCCCATCATGGTGGACAGCGCACGTGAAGCCTTCGAACAAACGCGGGGACTGCCCGAAGATGCGTTCTTTGCGGATTCGTTCGTGTTTGCAGCGGACACGGAAACCGCCCTTTCAGCCTGAACGCAGGCAAAGCCTGACGCCCTGGCCCCAAACCAACAGCCTGGAAGCCGCCGGGCGCCTACTGGGCGCGACAAAGCGCCAATGCCTTTTGATAGTGCTGACAGGCTTCGCTTGGCTGACCGCTCTGGGTTTTCAGTTCGGCCATGCGGATGTGGCCTTCGGCACTCGGCGCAATGGCGAGGCTGGCTTCCAGATAACTCTGCGCCTTGCCCCATAGTTGCTGAACGCTGCACAGCTGGGCCAGCGCCAGCAGCAACTGGGCGTCACGCGGCTGGGCTCGCAGCCATTTCTCCGCCTGCTCGATTTGCCGCGTCGGATTGCTGCCGCGCAGTTCGCCGTAAAGCGCGACCAGGTCTTCATTCCACTCGCGGTTGAGGGCGGATTCCAGCACATCCAGTGCGGTGTCGTGTCCACCGCGCTGCATGAAGGCGCGAACCGCTGCACGCGCCACCCAGGAATCCGCCTTGAAATCGGACGGGATTTTTTTCCAGTATTCCAGCAGGCCGCGATCATCTTCGGCACGGCGTTTGAGGTTTTCGGCATAGGTAATGCGGCGATTCTGCGTGGCCACACCCGCTTCCAGCGCATTGCTGCGCGCCAGTGCATCGAGTACACGCTCGGCCTCGTCCCACTGACCGGTCATCTGCCGCGCCTTGAGCTCCAGACGCAACAATGCGGTGTGCTTGGGCGCGATATCCTTGGCGCGATTGATCGCGACCAGAGCAGCGGTTGCATCCTTGGCATCCAGGCAGGTTTCGGCTTCAAACAATTGGGCAGCCAGTTCGGCGCCATGGGCCGTGGCATCCTGGATAAAGCGCTCGCGCTGCGCCGCGGCACGCATCTCCTGCGCGGCCCGGGCAGCCAGCACACGCGCCAGCCCCACGCGCGCATCGTCGCCCTGCCATTGACCGAGCGACTGCGCAGCATCCTGATAACGGTATTCAACATAGGCCTTGAGGCCGCCGGCAAAGTTCTCGTCGCGTTTTTTCGCCGCACGGCGCTCACGCTGCTCGCGCACCCTGGCCGGCAATCCCAGTGTAAGCGCGGCGATACGCAACAGCACCACGCCGCTGATCACCAGGCCCGCGACCGCCAGCGCAAAGCTGATGAAGGAGATTTCCATCCGCCACGGCGGGTACACCAGCACCACATAGCCGGGATCGTAACGACCCGCCATAGCCAGCCCCACGGCCAGCACCCCGACGATCAGCAGCGAGATCAGCCAGCGCATTACTGATTCCCCTTGTAGGCATCGAGCGCCTTCAGACTGCCATCAATACTTGGCAGTCTGGCCACGATCTGCAGGCTGGACAGACGCTTGATTTCCCTGGTTGCGGCCACAACCCCCGCATCACGCGTATTGAAATAACGTGTGAGCATGTCCTGTGCCGCATGCAAGTCGGCCTGATACGCCGGCTGATCCTGAACCAGCAGCGCCAGCCGCGCAGACAGCAGGCGCAAGCGTAGGTTTTCGCGCAGGAAATACGCCTGGCTGGGCGGCAGCAGCACGGCTTCGTTGCCCTCCACGCGGCGAATCTGTACCAGATGCTTCAGTTCGGTCCAGAGTTCTTGCCCAAGATTGGCGGTAGTCGTGGCGCGCGGTGCCGGCTTCGCCTCGGACCCTTGCGCGCTGGCCAGCGGCCAGCTGGCATGGCGCGCCACCAGGGCTTCAATCCGTGCGCTTGCACCCACTTCGTCGATCGAAGGCACGGCGCGCAGGCTCGCCAGATCGGCCGCTATCGCGCGGCGCAGCGCGGTGAATTGCGGCTTGTTCAAGCGCTGCAGACGCGCATCCGCCCCTTCCAGCGCAATGATGGCCGCCTTCACGTTGCCCGCCAGCTGCACCTGCTGTGCCGCGGTGAGCAACACCTGCTCGATTTCGGCCAGCGTCCATTGATCGCGCCCTTGCGCCAGATCCTTGTACAGGGCTTCGAGGGCAAGCTGCTGCTGCTGCGAATTCACGACCTGGCTTTCGATGTGCGACACTTTTTCGCTCACCTGGCGCATGGCGTCGTCGGCATTGCGCGCCAACAGGCGGGTCTCACTCACTTCCTTGCCCGATTCGGCCAGCCGACGCCCCAGTTCGGTTTTCAGATCACGTATCCGTTCGCGGCTGTCGGACCACGACCAGGCAGCCATCCCCGCGGCCAGAACCGCCACCAGCATGGCCACGATCGACAGCGCCGAAATACGCATGCCTTGCGGCGCGGGAGCGGAGGGTGTCGGCGATGCAGGCGGCACGGCTTGCGGCTCGGCTGCGGGTGTGGCGATGGACGTATCGGTCGTGTCAGTCATAACGTATTCCTAAACCAGTTGATCAGGCCTTCTACCAGGCCCGCATCACCACCCGGTGTGGTGACGACATGCGCAATGCCAAAACGACGGGCGGCCTCGGCGATTTTCTCATGCGGCGCAAAAAGCGGGGTGGAAGCCAAAAGCGGCGCACCCGACTCACCGAGCAATGCTGCCAGATTGTGCAGGGTTTCGGCACTGGTGATGGTGACCGCATCGATGCCGCCTGCCTGCCAGCATTCAAGCAGAGGCGCGGCATCGGCGTGCGGGCGCCGGCGCTGGTAGCATTCCAGAAAGTGCACCTCGGCGCCGCGTGCGCGCAAGATATCGGCCAGCAAGGCACGTCCGCCCACCCCGCGCACAATCACCACCCTTTTTCCTGCCACCTCCTGCAATTGCGGCAGCGCCAGCAGCGCTTCGCTGTCCTGCCCCTGCGGGGTGATGATTTCAGCGACACCCTGCGCCTGCAGCGCACGCGTGGTGCCCGGCCCCACCGCAAAGACCCCGGTCGCAGGCAACGTCTGGCCCGCACTGCGGATCGCCGCCAGGCCAAATTGCGCAGCGTTGGGGCTGATGAAGATGACGATATCCGCAGCGGCGAGCTGCTCAAGCGATGTGCGCAGCCTCTCCAGCGGAACCGCCTCAATCGTGAGCGCGGGGAACTCGATGCTGGCCCCGCCTGCCGCGCGGATCGCCTGGCTCAACGCGGCGGCTTGCTGCAGCGGCCGGGTGACCAGCACGGTGCGCCCAGCCAGGGCGGGTGTCATGCGATGGGAGGCAACGCGTCGAGAATGGCGCGCGCGCCCAGTGCCAGAAGCTTGTCGGCCAGATGCTGGCCCACGGCTTCGGGATCGGCCATCTCGCCTTCGGCCTGGTCCTGGATAAAGCGGCTGCCGTCGGGATTCGCCACAAAGCCATGGATCACCAGCTTGCCGTCCTGCAGCACGGCATGCGCACCCAAGGGCACCTGGCAACTGCCACCCAGCACCCGGCTGACCTGGCGTTCGGCGCGCACACATGCGGCCGTTTCGGCATGATTGAGCGCGGCGAGCTGGCTCGCCACTGCGGTGTTGCCACTACGGATTTCGATACCCAGCGCGCCCTGTCCGGCCGCGGGAATGCTGTCTTCCACCGAGAGCAGGCTCTTGATGCGCGCACCCAGACCCAGGCGCTTCAAGCCGGCGGCGGCCAGCAGGATGGCGTCGTACTGGCCTTCGTCGAGCTTCTTCAAGCGGGTGCCGACATTGCCACGCAGGGGTTTCACCGTGAGATGCGGATACCGCGCACGCAGCTGGGCTTCGCGCCGCAGGCTGGAAGTGCCGACCACGCTGCCGGGCGGCAGATCGGACAGGCGTTCATACCGGTTCGAGACAAAGGCGTCACGCGGATCCTCGCGCTCGCCGATCACCGCCAGTTCGAAGCCGGGCGGCAATTCCATCGGCACGTCCTTCATCGAATGCACGGCCAAATCGGCTTGACCGGCTTCCAGCGCCACCTCGAGTTCCTTGACAAACAGGCCCTTGCCGCCGATTTTCGACAGGGTGACATCGAGAATCTGGTCGCCGCGCGTGGTCATGCCCAGAATATTCACCGTATGGCCCGGATGCAGTGCGCGCAGTCGATCTCGAATATGCTCGGCCTGCCACATGGCGAGGGCACTTTCACGGGAGGCAATGGTCAGGGTAGGCATGGCAGGTAAGAATGGACTGTTTGATTTGGCAGATGATGACGCGACACTGTTGCTTATGAGATATTCACATCCACACAAGGAAACGATAACGATGACGCGACTGATCGCCGTCTGGGCGCTGATTTTAGCATGGGGGCCGGCCCTGGCCGGCACCGTCCACGCGGCAGACAAACTGGTTCATGCGTCGAGTTTCAAGGCTGACGCACGCGTCGCCACCCAGCGCCAGGTGCCGATTCTGGTGCTGTTCAGCAGCCCGGACTGCCATTACTGCGCGACCGTCAAGCGTGACTACCTGATCCCGATGCACAAGGATCCGGCCTACCGCAAACGCGTCATCATCCGCGAGGTCACGGTAGGCTCGATCTCACCCCTGACCGAGTTTGACGGCACGCTCACCACCGAAGGCGCCTTTGCCGCCGCCAATCAGGTGCACGTGGTGCCCACCATCAAGGTGTTCGACACGCAAGGCAATCCGGCCAGCGAAGCCATCGTCGGACTGCTGATCCCCGATTTCTACTTTGGCTATCTTGAGTCGGCCATCGATGAAGGCCTGCGCAAAGTGCGCAACAACAAGTAAATAATCAGTCCGCATCGTACTAGTGCGACAACCCGGCAGGGTCGTACTAGTACGACAACCCATAAGTTTGCGTACATGCCGAGACGCGCATCCGCGCGCCGGGTGCGCGAAGCGAACCGCAGCCATAGTCGTTCTATGGCGAGGATGAGCGACAAAGCAATCGGTGATGCGGGGCGCGTCGAACATA
>JAIOJU010000145.1 GCA_019911765.1 Thiobacillus sp. | reverse complement strand
CGAGGTCGAGCGTGCGCGGGGCATTGCGAAACTTGCGCTCGCGGCCGTGACGGTGTTCGATGTCCAGCAGTGCATCCAGCAATGCACGCGGAGCGAGGGCGGTTTCCACCTGTGCCACGGCGTTGATGAAATCGGGCTGGTCGACATAGCCGACCGGGGCCGATGCATACAGCGACGAGTGTTTGATCAGCCGGGTGCCGGGCAGGCGATCCAGTTCGGCCAGCGCGTATTCAACCTGCGCGGCCGGATCGTTGAGATTGGCCCCCAGCCCGATGGTGGCGATGACGTTCATTCGGCAGGGGCGGTGCTGGCGGCTTCGCCCGGCTTCTTGCGCTTGCGTTTGCGGCGTGGCTTGGGCGAACTGTCGACCTTGAGCATGGACTCGCGTTCGGCATCGTCCGCGTCCTGGAAACGCGTCCACCATTCGCCGAGTTCGGCATCCACTTCGCCGGATTCGGCGCGCAGCAGCAGAAAGTCGTAGGCCGCGCGGAAACGCGGATGCTCCAGCAGGCGATACGGGCGTTGACCGCCGCGTTGCTCGAAGCGCGGCTGCAATGCCCAGATCTCCTTCATCATGCCGTCGTAGCGGCGCGGAATGGCGAGCTGGCCGCGCTGCGCGTCGAGCACTTCGTCCATCGCAATGAACAAGGCAGGTTGCGGCTTTTCGCCGCCGGCTTCGAGCGCGCGCCAGCGCAGCAACACCTGCGGCCACAGCAGCGTGCCGAACAGAAAGGCCGGTGAGGCGGGTTTGTCCTGCGCGATGCGGGTGTCGGTGGTTTTAAGTGCGGCGTTGATGAAACGCTCGCCGACGGGATCGTCGAGGATGGTGTCCAAAAGCGGCAGCATGCCGTGGTGCAGGCCCTCGGCGCGCAGCTGGTGTACGCCGCGCAGGGCATGGCCCGACATCAGCAGTTTCAGCGCTTCGTCGAAAATGCGGGCACGCGGAATGTTGGCCAGGAGCGGCGCCAGCGTGGCAACCGGCCGGCGCGTTTCGGGATCGATATGGAAATCGAGCTTGGCGGCAAAGCGCGCGGCTCGCAGCATGCGCACCGGGTCTTCACGGAAGCGCGTGTCGGGGTCGCCGATCATGCGCAGCACGCGCTTCTTGCAGTCGGCCACGCCGCCGAAATAGTCGTGCACTTCCTCGCGCACCACGTCGTAATACAGCGCATTGATGGTGAAGTCGCGGCGCGCGGCGTCGTCCGCCATGCTGCCGAACACATTGTCCGACAGCAGCCGGCCGTGCTCGTCGGTCGGGCGTTCGTCGTCTTCGTCGGACTCTTTCTGTTCGTTGGAGCGGAAGGTCGTGACTTCGATGGTCTCGCGGCCGCACATCACATGCACGATCTGGAAGCGGCGGCCGATGATGCGCGAGCGGCGGAACAGGCGGCGCACTTCTTCCGGCGTGGCATCGGTCGCCACGTCGAAATCCTTTGGGGTCTTGCCCAGCAGCAGGTCGCGTACAGCGCCGCCCACCAGATAGCCCTTGAATCCCGCTTGCGTCAGGGTTTCGCAGGTTTTCAGTGCGCAGTCGGTGAGCTGGTCACGGCGGATGCCGTGCCTGGCCTGCGGCAGGATGTGCGCGCCGGAGCCGGAAGCGCGGGGTTTACGGCCAAATACTTTGCTGATGAAGCGACGAATCATGGGATGCGCGAAGGCGGGATATGTGAACCAGATCGCGATTATACAGGCTGGGATGAGCCCGGTTGCCGCCATAAGCCAGCAGTACCGGGCCCGTACAGGGCTTCAAGCCCATCCGGCGTCAGCAATTCACCCGGGCTGCCGAGTTGCCAGCGCCCGTCGCCGTGCAGAAACAACAGCCGATCACAGTGCGATGCCGCCCAGTTGGGGTCGTGCAGCGTCATCACCACGCTGCGTCCGGCATCGGCTTCGTGGCGCGCCCAGGCCAGCAGCCGGGCCTGGTGCGCCGGGTCGAGATGCGTCAGCGGCTCGTCCAGCAGGGCAATGCGCGGTTGCTGCGCCGCCAGTTGCGCCAGCCGGGCGCGCTGGCGTTCGCCGCCCGAGAGCGTGTCGAGCGTGCGCCGGGCCAGGTCGGTCAGTTCCCAGTCGGCCAGATGCGGCGTCAGGTCGTCAGGTTTGTGGCCGAAGGGGTAGCGCCCAAGCCCGACAAAATCCAGCACGCTGCCGAAAAAGCCACTCTCGTCGCCCTGCGGCAACAGGCCGATATATTGGGCGCGGGTAAGCGGCGGAAGCGTGTCGAGCGCACGGCCATCGAGCGCGACCTGGCCGCAAGCGGGCCGCTCGAGTCCCGCCAGCACGGACAGCAGGGTGGATTTTCCCGCGCCGTTGGCGCCGAGGATGCCAAGCACTTCGCCAGGTTCGAGCGCAAGGTCGAGCGCCGCGACCAGCGTGCGGGTGCCCGCGTGCAGGGAGAGTTGGTGTGCGGTCAGTCTGGAAAAAACAGGGTCCATGAAGCAACGGTAATCAGGTATCAGGCCGAGCATAGCAGCATGGCAGCCGATTGATCCGGAAGGCGGCTGGCGATTGGCCGGTGTCAGCATTGGGAAACATGTTCGTGTCTGGTTGTCGGAGCTGTCACTCGTGTTTAAAACGATGATCGGTAGGAGCGGGAAAGCTTGCTGGCGTTGGCACATGGTTGGTTGGCCTGAGTAAAAGCGTTCGCCCTCGGCCCTCAACAAATCTCTGATAACCATGCAACAACTGAGTCAATTTTTCTCTGTGAGCAGTTGAACTGCCTTCCGCGCCAGTGGGGAGACCAGCAGGACAGCTGGAAACGCAAAGAACCAGGCGGTAAGCCACGCACTACGCCACAGGGCTCCGAAACTCGATACCAGACCGGTAACGCGATACGTCGAAATTCCAGAGACCAACAGGGACATTAGCCCGGAGAGAATCAGGCTGAATAGCAACGGACCATATTTCCTGGGAATCATATGAGCGCCTCCAATTCTTCTGCGAGGACCAGGTTTGAACCATAGACGCGATGCAGGGCCTCGGAAAAGTTCTTGCCAAACATCCTGGCCGTCTTGATATCGCCTGCCGGGAATGAGTCGGCTGGTGCTGAGTGGCCTGCCTGAGCCATCAAGCCCGACCAGGATCCGAGCCGATTGGCCGCGTCGTCATAGGGAATACCGGTTTGTTGCTCGGGCAGGATTGGGTTGCCAATCCAGAGCATCCCGTGTTGCATACAAAAAACGAACATCGACATCAGGGTTGATTGCTTGTCGCCGGATGGCAGTGACGACACTGTGAACCCGGCAGCCAGCTTGCCCTTAAGTTTTTGGGTGCGCCATAAGCATCCTGTCGCGTCCATGAACATCTTGAAAGGACCAGAGACGCCCCCGAGGTAAGTCGGTGAGCCCAGGATGTAGCCGTCGTACTTGAGCAGTTCTTCGGGTGTCTTGGTCAGGTCTTCTGCTTTCAGCAGATGGACCTCGGTACTTGGCACGCTATTGGCGCCTTCAAAGACTTGGGTGGCAATGTGCGCCGTATGTCCGTGGGCGCTGTGGTAGATGATGGCAAGTTTTTTCATTCTCTTACTCCAGACAAGTAGTGGGATTTCTCACAGGAAGACTCCGCCCTCATCGCCCATCCATGCAATGAGGGCAGCGGACAAATAGAGGCCCAGACCAAAGATGGTGTGATTGACCGCGCTTCGGATGCAGTTCTTCAGTGGCGTCGGCGTTTTGGAAGCGGCAAAGCCTGAGCCCATGGCCGGTTGCATCACAAAGAGCGGAGCCACGACTGTGCTCATGCCTACCAATACGGCCGGAACCAAGGATGGGGCACGCGTCCAGCCGATGCCGTAGATAGCTACGAGCAAGCCCGCGAAGGCGATACCTGTTGCATAGTGTGTGATCCAGCCCAGTGTGAGCTCACCAGGGATTGGCTGCGATTTCCCGATGGATGTATGGGCGAACTTGCCACAAAATAGGTGCCCAACCCATCTCCCGATAAACGCGAAATTGAGCGTTTGAACCCCCATCTTTTTGAGGAACGTCAGCCATACGTCCATGATTACGGTAGCGCCGATCCCGATGAGGGCAACGTTGACGATGTCTTGCATGTTTGTCATGAGAACCCCTTTTCTGTTGACTGATGGACTTGTTGAGTGCACTGTACAAGTTGAAGTCAACTTCAAGTCAAGGGGTCGTCAGATGGATATTTCAGAAGTCGCAAAACACACGGGGGTACCTGCTTCAACGCTGCGCTACTACGAGAAAAAAGGGCTCATAGCCTCAGTGGGTCGACAAGGGATTCGACGCAGGTTCGCACCTGGCGTGATTGATCAATTGGCGTTGATTTCGCTGGGGCAAGCAGCCGGTCTCTCTCTGGACGAAATTCACTCCATGTTCTTGCCCAACGGGCAGCCGAGCATCGACAGACAGATGCTGGCAGCCAAGGCGGACGAGATCGATTCGCTGATCAAGCGACTGAGAGCAATGAGCCGTGGGCTGCGACATGCGGCAGCCTGCCCCGCATCCAGCCATGCCGAGTGCCCGAGCTTTCAGAAGCTACTCAAAGCAGCAGCTTCTGGCGCCATTGAGAAACGTTGGAGAACTACCGAACTAAAACTTCCCCGAAAATAGAAAGGACAGCCTGGCCAGGTCGATTACGCCACGTCGCGTGCCATCCGTTGGGTGGCACCACTTGTAAGTGGCAGGCGTGTTCCGAATTCACATTCCCATCGATGATGTATGTCCGTTTAGCGACGGCGCTTAGCAGTCTTGGGTGGCTCGGTTACCTACCGTCAGTTCTGGCCGAAGAATAGCCATTATCTCGACCGCATCAAGCAACCCGCTGACATTGGCGGATAATGCCCGGCTTCGTTCATTCAGCAGAAGTACTCCCCCCGCATGCAAACAGAAGTCAAAGACAAGCCCCAGTACGCCATCGCCGCGTCGGTCCAGTTGCCGGGGGTAAGCGACGTTGAGTTCGAGGCGTCGTTGACCGAGCTGCGCGAGCTGGCCAAGACGCTGGGGTTCACGGTGGTCCGCACGTTCACGCAAAAGCGGTCCGGATTCGAGTCGACGGCGTATCTGGGCGTGGGCAAGCGGCAGGAGATCCGCCATTTCGTGCTGGGCGATGCGGGCGACGATACGTTGCCCGAGCCTGACGCTGATGCCGGTTCAATGAATCCCCTGTACCGGCTTTCCACCGTGGTCGAGGGGATGGATGACGCGGCCGGGCGGGTGTCGGACGTGCCGATCGACGTGATCTTCGTCGATCATGAGATCTCGCCGTCGCAGGCGCGCCATCTCGAAAACGAGGTGGGCTGCCAGGTGATGGACCGCACCATGGTCATTCTCGAGATTTTCCACCGCAACGCGCGCTCACCAGCTGCACGCGCGCAGGTGGAGATCGCGCGCCTGGGTTACCTGGCGCCGCGCCTGCGTGAGGCGGCGAAGCTGGCGGGGCCGCAGGGACGGCAGCGCAGCGGCGTGGGCGGGCGCGGCGCGGGCGAGTCGGGCACCGAGCTGGACAAGCGCAAGATTCGCGACCGCATCGCCGATCTGCAGCGGGAAATTACCGCGATGGATGCGGACCGCAAGACGCAGCGCGCGCGGCGGCAGGGGCACCAGAGCCTCGCCAGCGTGGCGCTCGTCGGCTACACCAACGCGGGCAAGTCCACCCTGATGCGCGCGCTCACCGGCAGCGAGGTGCTGGTCGCCAACAAGCTCTTCGCCACGCTCGACACCACCGTGCGTACCTTGTATCCCGAGAGCATTCCGCGCGTGCTGGTCAGCGACACGGTGGGCTTCATCAAGAACCTGCCGCACGGACTGGTGGCGTCGTTCAAGTCGACGCTGGAGGAGGCGCTGGATGCGTCGCTGCTGCTGCATGTCATCGACGCCAGCGATCCCGGCTTCGAGCGGCAGATCGAGGCCACCGAGCACGTGCTGAACGAGATCGAGGCGCAGGACGTGCCGCGCCTGCGCATCTTCAACAAGATCGACCACGTTGGCGACGCTGCAGCGCAGGCCGAGCGCGAAGCTGCGTTGCGCGCCGGGTATCCCGGTTGCATCGTGATGAGCGCACGCAGGCCGGACGATGTCGCGAAGTTGCACCGGGCGATTGTTGGATTTTTCCAGAAGGATCTGGTCGAGGCCGAGCTGTTTCTGCCGTGGTCGGCCCAGCAACTGCGCGGGGAAATCTTCGCGCGCTGCGAGGTTCTGGAGGAGCGCGCCGAGGAAGCGGGCGCGTATTTCAGCGTGCGTGTCGAGCCGGGGGCCCTGGATAGCCTGCGCGGGCA
>JAIOJU010000144.1 GCA_019911765.1 Thiobacillus sp. | reverse complement strand
CTCCCCCGCAAGCGGGAGAGGGCGCGAATGTTGAACCCAACCCGATTAACGAATATGCGCCAGCAACTGCGCAGTCATGCGCGCGGCCTGCGCAACATAACTGCCGCCAAACATATTGGCGTGATTGAGAACGTGATACAGGTTGTAGAGCGTTTTGCGCACCGCATAGCCGGCATCGAGCGGCCACGCTTCGCGATAGGCGGCATGGAAATCCGGGGCAAACCCGCCGAACAGCTCGCTCATCGCGAGATCGCATTCGCGGTCGCCGAAATACACGGCGGGATCGAAAACCACCGGGTCGCCATTCGCCAGAAACCCATGATTGCCGCCCCACAAATCGCCGTGCAGCAACGAGGGAACCGGCATATGGCCGTCGAAGAAAGCGTCGAGATGTGCGAGCAGGATTTCACCGTCAGTTTGCAGCGCACCGCCGTAACCGTTTTCGGCGGCCTGCCGCAGTTGATATCCGAGCCGCTGCTCGCGCCAGAAATCGATCCAGTCATCGCGTCCGCCATTCGGTTGCGGCGTCGCACCGATCCAGTTGTCGCGCGCCCAGCCGAATTGCGGAGCCGTGACACGGTGCTGTTGCGCCAGTTGCCGGCCCAACAGCGCGGCATCACCCTGCGATACCAGCGGCAGATATTCAAGCACCAGATACGCCTGCCCGGCAGCAATGCCATGGCACACCGCCTGCGGCACACGCAGCGCTTGCGCAACTTGTAACTGCGCCAATCCAGCCGCCTCGGTCTCGAACAGCGCGATCCGGGCAGCGGGCTGAAGCTTGATGAAAAACGTGCGCGAGCCATCGCCCAGTTTGAATGCCTGGCTGATGTCTCCGCCGTGCACCGTCCGTGAATGCGCTGCGCTGAAGGGTGACCCGCTGGCGCGGCTGATGGCGGCCGATATCTCCGTGAGCAATGCACTCATGCCTGGACCAGCGCCTGAATACGAACTGTCAGCGCCGCATACGCTGCACGCAATGCCGCTTCGGCTTCCTGCGGCGTGGGTGCGCTGCTGAAGATGAAGCCCAGATAGCCCGTCCCCTCGGGCGGCGGGGCCACCAGCTGGCCGGGATAAGCGGTGATTTCAATATGGGTGATGCCTGATACGGCATTCGCCGAAGCAATGCCTTCGATACCCTGAAAGATGCCACCGGCCAGCGCCGGAACCATCATCACGCCCGCCGAACCGGCATTCGCCTGGGTGGGCAACGGCAAGCCCAGCGCATGGCGCAACACGATTTCCGCGGTGTTCATGCCCAGCGTGGCGGTCAATACACGGCCACACAGCCCGCCGATGCTGCGCGGCGCAATTTCGAGCAGCCACGCCCCGGCGTCGTTGATGCGCGCCTCCGCATGCACCACGCCATCCTCCACGCCTGCGGCGACACAGGCGCGCTGCACCGCTGCCGCCAGTTCACGCTGAATCCCGGCCGGCAGTCGTGAGGGGGTGACGAACAAGGTTTCCACGAAAGTCGGGCCGTCGAGCGGATCGGGTTTATCGAACACCGCCAGCACCTGCAGGACGCCATCGCTCAGCACGCCGTCGAGCGCCACCTCGACGCCCGGAATAAATCGCTCGACCAGCACGCCCAGGGTCTCGGCATGCCGCTGGGCGCGCGCCTGGATCGTCCGGACCTTGCGGATGGCGCGCGCGTACTGGACCACATCGTCGACCCGGATCACCCCCCGGCTGGCATTCAACTGACGGGCCTTCACCACCAGTGGAAACCCCAGTTCCTCGGCAACGCCCGTGCCATCGTCCTCGACGCCGACAAATGCGGGATGCAGCAGGCCAGTGGACTGCTGCAACTGGCGAAAATGCAATTTGTCGGTGAGCGTTGCCACCGCTTCAGGGGGATTGCCGGGCAGGCTCAATGCAACCCGCAGCCGTGCCGCCAGGGCTGCGCCGTGATCGTCCACCGCCAACACCGCATCAACCGGACGGGTCAAGGCCCGCAATACCTGACGCACCGCGGCATCCGGCCGGTCGAACGGCACGCTCATCAGCGGTGGCAAGCCCCAGTCCTTCGCCAGCACACGACAATGGTCGGCGCAGGGCACAAGCTCGATGTTCAGGCGGGCCGCCGCCGCGATGAAATCCTGGTTGGCGTAGCCTGCGGCAGGAAGCAACAACAGCACGCACGGCATGATTGCGTCAGAAGCCGGCGAGCTGGGTTTCGGTCGGCTCGGCACAGCAATACCAGGGCTCGGAATGGTGGGGGATCACCGCGCCAAATAGTGCAGGATCGAGCGGCGGCGCGATTTCATCCAGTGCCGCGTGGGTGCGCGCCCAGACGCCGGCGAACACCTCGGCACGCGGCAATCCGGATTGCTCCGCATCCATCACCCAGGCCATGATTTCGGCCTGCAAGGCATCGACCCGGACATCGTCGGCCTGCCACGGATACCCCAGCATGGCGTCGTCGAACGCACCGACCCGCGCGGCAAAATCCGGCAGCTGCAACAGGTAGGAACCTTGCGGCACCAGCAGGCGGATCGCCAGCTGGATCGGTGGCACGGCCTCGACCAGATTCAGCTTGAGCAGGGTCGCCAGCAACTCGCGATAGCCTGCCAGCGTGGTCCACGGCGTGAACGGCACAAAGGTCGGCGCCAGGTCGATTCCCAGCGCACGACAATTCGCCAGCGCCGTTTCAAACCCCGCATGCGAATGACCCTTGGCCAGACGATCCAGAATCGCATCGTCGACCGATTCGACTGCGGTGACGACGAACAACAGTCCACACGCTTTCAGGTGTGGCAGCAATTCGGCGTGATTCAGCAAATGCTCGACCTTGATCGTCGCATCCCAGCTCACCGCGGGGAAACGCGCATGCAGCGCGTCGGCCACCTTCAGTGCATGGGTCGGGCCGTTGAGAAAATCGGGATCGCCAAAGCTGATGTGCTGTGCCCCCAGCGCAACTTGCTGCGCAACGTCGGCAAGCACCACCTCAACCGGAACTGCACGAAACTTGCCTTCATACACCGGCACCACCGGGCAGTGGCGGCACAGGTGCTTGCAGCCGCGCGTGGCTTCGGCGAATCCAGTCATTTTCTGGCTGCCATCCGCCAGGATCAATTTGGCATAGCGTTGCAGTTCGGGCAGTCCGTGGCGATCCGGCAGCAGGAATTCGATCTTGTCGCGCCGCACCACGGTCTCGGCCGGCGCCACGCCGGATTGCACCCAGGCCAGCAAATCCGGTTCGGATTCGCCACCAAAGACAGCCTCCACCCCCAGTCTTCTCAGCCAGGCCGCGTTCACCGGCGCATACAGGCCGAATGCGGCCAGCCGTGCGTGCGGTGCCAGCGAACGGATCTTGGGCAGGGCGGCGGCGGCAATCCGTGTGGCGGTATGCATGCCCAGATAGATCGCTACACATTCGGCTGCCTTAAAAACAGCCGGATCGAGTTTTTGCTGCGACAGGTCGAGACAGGCCACTGAAATTTCAGCCCGGGCAAACCAGGCCGCAGGTTGCGCCAGATTGAATGGCTGCCGTCCCAGTTCATACGGGCTGACCAAAACAATACGCGCCCCGGAGGGCGCGCATGGTTGTACTGAACAAGCAGTCATGGTGAGCGCTTACTTGGCCTTGGGACGCTGCTCGAACATTTTGGCGATACCCGGATCGCGCGAGGCGCCGGCGGCTTCCATGCGCTTGAGGTATTCATCCCACAACGCAGCCTGGTTCGTGCCGAGGTCGTGCAGATATTCCCAGGAGTAAATCCCGCTGTCGTGACCGTCGGAAAACACGAAATTGATGGCATACAGGCCAACCGGCTCGGCGGCATTGATGAGGATGTCACGCTTGCCCACCTGCAGGGTTTCCTGCCCGGGGCCGTGGCCACGCACTTCGGCTGAAGGTGAATAGACACGCAGAAACTCGAACGGCAGTTCAAAGCGCGTGCCGTCGTCAAAAGCGATTTCCAGCTTGTGTGAAGCCTGATGGAGCTTGATTTCGGTAGGGGAAGGAATGGCCATGATAGAAACACTCGAAATTGATTCAAGCCCGCAGTGTAAACCCGCTGTGCAGAGATTAAACCCTGGCGGAACAAGGGACTGAAGCCGACTGTGACCTGAAAACTGGCGCGCCCGGCGCGATTCGAACGCACGACCCCTGCCTTCGGAGGGCAGTACTCTATCCAGCTGAGCTACGGGCGCTAGGAGCCGCGAAGCATAGCCGGTTTGACGTGCGGCGTCTATCGGCGGGGCGCGCGCCACCCTTTCCTGTCGGCGGCACGTCCCTTATAATCCCGGGTTTTGAAGCCCACCCTCCAAGGATAATTTCTCATGGCTGATTCGCACGTCAAGATGGCCCAAACCACTCCACAGGAAGTCATCGTTGCTGTTGTCGCTGGCTTGCTCGCTCCGCTGCTGGCCATTGTTCTGATCGTTCAGCTGGTGCTGGGCTTCCAGAAAGAACATAAACCCGATACCAGTGGCGAAGCTGCCCAGCAGGCCACGCTCTCCCGCATCAAGCCCTTTGCGCAACTGGCCGCTCTGGATGCAAGTGCACCCAAGGTCGAGAAATCGGGGCAGGAAGTGTACGACACAGCATGTACTGCATGCCACGCAGCTGGCGCACTCGGCGCACCCAAGTTCGATAACAAGGGCGACTGGGGACCTCGCATCGGAAAAGGCTATGACACGCTGATCAAGCATGCCATCGAAGGTTTCAACCAGATGCCTGCACGTGGTGGCAACGGCGATCTGTCTGATGTCGAAGTCGCACGTGCCGTGGCCTATATGGCCAATTCAGGCGGCGCCAGCTTCAAGGCACCGGAAGCTGAAGCGGCAACCGCAGCGGCAACCCCCGCAGCAGCAGACGCAGCCCCCGCAGCCGCTTCCAGCAGCAAGCCTGATCCGGCCAAGGGCAAAGCGGTGTTCGCTAGCAATTGTGCGGTCTGCCATGCAACAGGCGTCGCCGGCGCACCCAAAGTGGGTGACAAGGCCGCCTGGTCCGCACGCATCAGCCAGGGGTTCGAAACGCTTCATAACAATGCACTCAATGGCATACGCGGCATGCCAGCCAAAGGCGGCAACCCCAGCCTGCCTGACGCCGACCTCGTGAATGCCGTGGGCTATCTGTTCACAGAAGCGGGCGGCAAGCTGTAAATCTGGTCGCTTCATTCAGGAAACCGGGGCTCACGATGAAAAGGACGGCTTTTCTGCTCATGCTGAAAACGACTTCCCTGCTTGCCTGTGGCAAGACAGGGGGAAGCTGCCGCCGTGGTGATTGCCTCACGGCGCAATCGCGCTAAACCCTGTTTTGACACGACTCTGTCCAAAATGCGGGAGTGATCAGGTTCGCGGCGCTTCGCTGCATGCCCATGACGGCGTACGGCATATGCTGCTGCACACCCCACTGCGCTGCCGCACATGCCGGCATCACTTCTG
Organism: Thiobacillus sp.; assembly: GCA_019911765.1. GTDB lineage: Bacteria > Pseudomonadota > Gammaproteobacteria > Burkholderiales > Thiobacillaceae > Thiobacillus. Next base: position 7,462 of record JAIOJU010000144.1, on the reverse strand, counting down.
GGTGCTCAACCCCTTTAAACCCTTATTGCTGCTGACTGCTGTGGGCATGCTGGTCGGTGTCACCGCCTGGCTGACACTCGACTCGCATTCAGTCACGTCTGTTCCAAATACGCCGGTCAGCCTGCCGCACGCCCGCGCGGCCCAGGGTGATGCCCGTTCGCAATTACAATTGGGCATTCGCTACGCCGAAGGCGATGGCGTCATCCAGAACGACAAGGAAGCAGCGAAGTGGTTTGGCCTGGCCGCCAAACAAGGTCTGGCCGAAGCGCAATACCATTATGGTCTGGCGTTGCTGAGGGGGCGCGGAGTGGTGCAGGATTACCGGGCCGCATTCAACTGGATCGAAAAACCCGCGCAACAAGGCTATGCCAAGGCGCAATACAGCCTGGGCGAGTTGTATCGCTACGGCACCGGTACCCCGATCGACAAGGCACGCGCCTATCTGTGGTTCAACCTGGCGGCAGCGCAAGGCGTGGAAGCCGCAGCCAAGGCACGCGACAGTCTGGTGTGGCAGTTGAAGCCGGAGCAGATCGCCGCCATGCAGGCCGAAGCGCGGCGCATGAGCCAATCGGTTCCTGCATCCACCCCAACTACATCAGCGGATCAGCCGAATGCGCCTTCTGCGGCTTTGCCCGGGACGCCCTGACTGGATATCAGGTCTCGCATACGCAATTCCCCCGCATGCAACGTCACGCCTCAACCCGAAACAAACAATTCGTCTGCCCGTACCGCCAGCCCTTTTCCTTAAGCCAGTCTTAAGTTCCACATAGGATTATGCCGCCTGCATCAATGGAGGACTCCATGCCTTTCTCGCCTGTTTCACGCTTTCGCCCTGTCCGCATGCTTGCCGCGCCTTATCCGCTAACAGCCTGGCTGGCCGGCTGGTTTTTACTCCTGCATACCGGGATACGTCTGGTATTGATGGGCCAGACCTGGCATGCCGCGCAAATGACCGCGGCCTCGGCCGCCAAGGTGCTGGCCACCGGACTGGCGTTCGATCTCGTCACCCTGGGTTTGGTCCTGCCAGTACTGATGCTGCTGGAAAGCGCGCTCGGCACGCGCAAGTCGGCCGGACGCACGCGTCGCGGACTGGTGCTGGCTGTTGCGGGTGTCAGCCTGTTTGCCCTGGGTTTCGGCGTGATGGCGGAATGGTTTTTCTGGGACGAGTTCGGCGTGCGCTTCAATTTCATCGCGGTGGACTATCTGGTCTACACCCATGAAGTGATCGGCAACATCCGCGAAAGCTTCCCGGTTGGCACCCTGCTCAGTACGCTGGCCGTCATCACGCTGGCACTGGTGTGGCGCCAGCGCGCCTGGCTGCAGGGTACGGCGGCGCCGCTGGCATCCCGTCGCAACCGGATCGGCCTGTGGCTGGCCAGCCTGATGATGGCAGCCGGCCTGTCATCCGCATGGTCGATGGACGCACGCCAGGGCGCCAACGAATATCAGCTGGAACTCTCGGCCAATGGCCTGTATAGCCTGGGCTACGCGTTCAGTAACAACGAAATCGATTATTTCGATTTTTATGCCACGCGGCCGCAAGAAGCACATGTGCCACTTGCCGAGTTGCCGCGCATCGTCACCGCCAGCGCGCCGAAGAATGTCGTCATCGTCACCATGGAAAGCCTGTCGTCCAGCTACATGGCGCACGGCGGCAACACCCGTAATATCACGCCCCAGCTTGACCGGCTGGCGACACAGGGCCTGTTCCTCTCCAACCTGCGCGCCACCGGCAACCGCACGGTGCGCGGTCTGGAAGCCACTTCGCTGGCGATTCCGCCGCTGCCGGGACACTCGGTGATCTGGCGCGACAACAACCAGAATCTGGAAACGCTGGGCGCCGTGCTGGCCGATCACGGCTATGTGAACCGCTTCATGTACGGCGGCTATGCACGCTTCGACAACATGGCCACCTATTTCGGCGGCAACCATTACCAACCGCTCGACCGCGGCCAGTTTCCTGAACGGCACCGCGCTTTCGGCAACATCTGGGGGGTAGCCGACGAGCATCTGTACGACTATGCGCTGGAGCAGATGGATCGTGATGCCGCCAGCGGCAAGCCCTTCCTGATGCAGCTGATGACCACGTCCAACCACACGCCCTTCACCTTTCCCGATGGCCGCATCGACCTCAAGCGCGGCCGCAACGGAGCGGTGAAATATTCCGATTATGCGGTCGGGCGTTTCATCGACATGGCACGCAGCAAACCCTGGTTCAAGGACACCGTGTTCATCATCGTGGCCGACCATTGCGCGTCGAGCAAAGGCCGCACCAGCCTGCCGCCGGAGAACTACCATATTCCGGCCATTCTCTATTCGCCTGCGCATATCGCGCCGCATGAGGACACCCGCCTGGCCAGCCAGATCGATCTGGTGCCGACGGTGCTCGACCTGCTGGGGCTGCCCGAACGCAGCCGTTTCATGGGCCGCAGCGTGCTGCACGCCTATCCGGACGCCGGGCGTGCCTTCATCGCCACCTATCAGAAGCTGGGGTATCTGACGCCGGACCGGCTGGTGATCCTGAGTCCCGGCCGCAAGATCGAGAATTGGCAGTTGAACGCGCAGCAGGAAATCGTCGCGCCGACGGGCAAGCCCGGCACGGAAGTGGAACGCGCAATTGCCGCGTATCAGGAAGCCGCTCACCGTTTGCGTGATGGCCTTCTGAGGCATTCGGCGTCATAAACCACCTTTCACTGCCATCCGGCGAAGCGCATGGCGACGGCGGCGAAAACGTGATGCCCCGGCTTGCCAACAAGAACAGGCAGCGGGAATGCGCCAGCGGCCGTATCGCCTGTTCACCAGCCCTGCTGCCGCAAGCCTCATGGAATAAGCTGATGGCCAGGCTGGGCAAGCATTTCGGCGAGTATGCCCGCCTTGATCCGGTGACCCAGGCTGATATCCTCCACTTCCTGGAGATCAATGCGGCCGGCACCGGATCCAGCCGAATCGGGCGCCGGGTGATGAAGGGCATGAATGCAAAAGATGCCCCGTTGCGCATCACCGAAACCCGCTGGTTCGTTCGCGAGCACGACGACATGGCGCGCAGTACCTGGTCACGCAAATCAGTGGGGAGCGCCGCCAACTGTGCCGCCTGTCACCATCAAGCGGAACAAGCCCGGTTCGACGAGCACGCGATCCGGATTCCGAAATAAACACGCGGAGATAACCGACGCGATGCGCATACTGTTGGTGGAAGATGACCGCCTGCTGGGCGACGGCCTGCAGGCCGGCCTGAAGCAAGCCGGCTATGCCGTCGACTGGCTGCGCGATGGCGAAGCAGCCATGGCAGCGCTCTCGACCGAATCGTTTGCCGCCGTGGTGCTCGACCTGGGCCTGCCGAAACGTGACGGCCTGTCGGTGCTGCAATGGCTGCGCAGACGGCACGACGCCACGCCCGTGCTGATACTCACGGCGCGCGACCAGCCGGGCGACAAGGTGCGCGGGCTCGACCTGGGTGCCGACGACTATGTGCTCAAGCCCTTCGACCTGGACGAGGTGGCGGCGCGCCTGCGCGCACTGGTGCGGCGCGCCCACGGCCGCCCTGAGCCGGTGCTCACGCTCGGCGAGATCGAACTCAATCCGGCAGCACGCACGGTGATGCGTGCCGGACAGGCCGTAGAACTGACCGCGCGTGAATTCGATCTGCTGCACCTGCTGCTGCAAAATGCCGATCGCGTGCTGACACGGCGCTCGCTGGAAGAGCAGCTCTACACCTGGAACGATGCCGTCGACAGCAACGCACTCGAGGTCCATATCCATCACCTGCGGCGCAAGCTCGGCAACGAAATGATCCGCACCGTGCGCGGCGTCGGCTACATGGTATCCACGGTTCCTTCCAATCCATGACCGCAGACACTTACTCGCTGCGCAAACGCCTGGTATGGCTGCTGACCAGCCTGGTGGCCCTGATCTGGCTGTTTTCCGCGCTATTCGTCTACCAGCGCGCACATCACGAAGCCGATGAACTGCTCGATAGCCAACTGGCCCAAATGGGAGACACCTTGCTTGCCATTGTGTCTGCAGGCGAAGTGGATCACCTGCTCAAGGAACTGCATGAACACACGCACGATTCCCCGGTACCGATTGCATTTGAGATATGGCACACCAAGGACGGCAAAACACAGCGGCTGGTCAATTCATCGGGCCGCGCGAGCTTTGAAACCATGGGTGAATCAGGCTTCAGCGAACATCCGCACCAGGGCTCAAGATGGCGTTTTTACAGCGCACAGGATGACGACGTGGAATACCGTGTGGTGGTAGGCCAGCCCCATGCCGCACGGGAAAAGCTGGCGCGCGAAATTGGCCTGGCGCCACTGCTGCCTGCCGCGCTGGCGCTGCCGATGATGGCGCTGGCCATATGGTGGGTTGTGGGGCGCACCCTGCGGCCGGTCGATGCCGTGGCGGCGCAGGTTCGGGCACTGGATGCGCAGGCGCTGACACCGCTTGATGAAGCCATGCCTCTGCCCAACGAGATTGCTCCACTACGTGCGGCATTCAATGCCTTGATTCAGCGCGTCACCATAGCCTTTGAGAATGAACGCCGCTTTACTGCCGATGCAGCGCACGAATTGCGCACCCCATTGGCCGCGCTCAAAATACAGGCGCAAGTCGCCCTGCGCGCGCAAACAGCCGACAGCCAGCAACACGCGCTGGCACAACTGATCACCGGCGTCGACCGGATGACGCACCTGGTCGAGCAACTGCTCACGCTGGCCCGCGTTGACCCGGCCCGCCAGGGCGTCGCGCCTTCGCCCCTGGACCCGGCCGATATCATCGCTGCCGTGTGTGCCGAGTTATTGCCGCAGGCGCAGCAACAGCAGCAATCCCTGACTGTCGATTCGGTGGAAGGCTGCTCGGTTGCCGTGACTGCAACATGGTTACAGATCGCAATTCGTAATCTGCTGGATAACGCCATGCGCTACGCGGGCGAGGGCGCCCGGATCGAGGTGCGGCTCACGCGCACCGGATCGGGCTGCGCCATCACCGTTGCGGATAATGGGCCAGGCGTGGCGCCGGAACTGCGTTCCAAGTTGAGTGCACGGTTTGTACGTGGAGAAGTCGAGAGCGAGGGCTGCGGGCTGGGATTATCCATTGTCGCCCGCATTGCCCAGCTATCTCATGCGCAACTTGAACTGGGTGACGGCTTGCCACACCCGGACGGCAGCCCTGGATTTGCCGCCACGCTGCACTTTAAGTCCCTCCCCGCGCAGTCCTGAACTATTGAGACGGCCAGGTAATGTTTGAACCTGTAAAACGTTTTTTGCGTCGCCTTGAGTGGACCCGTCCGTTGAGCCGCCTCAATAGGACGCTGTTTTTAATGGTTATTGATTCGGCCTCCCGCACGGTTTTATTACAGCCGGGCAAGTCGGCTTTCAATATCACTTCAAACTTCATCAGGCCGAATCAATAACCCGCGGATACCCTTTTACTGTTAGCGGCGAGGCCCCGGGCCTCCCTTGCCGGATCCCATACCCGGCCCCATGCCACCGCCCTGCCCCGCTGGCGGCATGGCAGGCAAGGTCTTGCCCTGCGCCTTGGCCCGTTCCTGCATCAACTTGTGGTGCTCCAACCGGAGGGCTTCGCGCTCCTGCTCGGTTTTCAAGCTGCGCATACGAGCCTGATATTCGTTGCGTTCCTGGGGGGTCATCAATTCAGCGCCATACACCTGCTCGCGATCCTGCGTCTGTACCTGCATTTGCGCCGGCGCCTGGGCTGCAGCATGCATGGAAACGCCCATTGCCGCGCAAAGAGACAATATTAATGTTGATACGTGTTTCATCATGATCTCCTAAGGGAACTGAAACAATCGACACATCACCTGAACTCATCCGACAAGACTCATACTTAAAATAGTACAAATTCTCTTGCCCATGCATGATCATTTCGATCGATATGCAGCATTAAAGGGGTACATCCTGCGCAACCTTACCTGCCCGAGCTAGCGCGTTTATTGCGCAAGCCTGATCGACGTGACGGTAAGCGCACCGTTGATGTTCTCGACATGGAATTTCACCGCGTCGCCCGCCTTGATCGTGTTCAAAAGCGTGGGAGAAACTACCCGGAACACCATGGTCATGCCCGGCATGTCCAGGTTGGCAATGGGGCCATGTTTAAGCGTGATTTTGCCATTCGCGACATCGATCTTGCGCACCACTCCATCGGTCATCACGCTGGACTGCGCCACCGCCGGTGTCGCAGGTGCAGCCTGGACCGACGGGGCCATGGCCAGTGCGGCAATCAACAGAATCAGGTTCTTCATTTTTTCTCTCCTTGAGCTTGGATTAAAGAGATGGCAGGGAGCCAAGTATGCCGCCAGTACCCATTTAGTGGCCTTCGTGGCCATTCCGGCCACTCGGCTTGCGCACGGTCACTTCCACGTCGCGCGACGTGCCTTGGGGCGAGGCGGACTTCGGCGCTCGCACCGGATCGGTCAGCGCGCCGGTGTATTCGAATGCCTGCGTGCCCGGTGGCTGCTTGAACCAGCCAGGATCGGAATAATCGCCGCGCTTCTGGTCGCGCCGCACTTTCAGCATGGAAAACATCCCGCCCATTTCCACCGAACCGTAGGGGCCCTGCCCGGTCATCATCGGCAGCGTGTTGTCGGGCAGCGGCATTTCCATCTCGGCCATGTCGGCCATGCCGCGCTCGCCCATCACCATGTAATCGGGTACCAGTTTGTTGATCTTGTTCATGATCCCGGTGTGATCAACACCGATCATGGTCGGGGTCGCATGGCCCATCGCGTTCATCGTATGGTGGCTCTTGTGGCAGTGGAACGCCCAGTCGCCTTCCTCGCTGGCCACGAACTCGATCTGGCGCATCTGCCCCACCGCAACATCGGTGGTGACTTCCGGCCAGCGCGCGGATCTGGGCACCGGCCCGCCGTCGGTGCCGGTCACCTCGAACTCCACCCCATGCAAATGCATCGGGTGATTGGTCATGGTGAGATTGCCGACCCGGATACGCACGCGATCATCGAGCCGCACATTGAGGCTGTCGATGCCGGGAAAGGCACGGCTGTTCCAGGTCCACAGATTGAAGTCGAGCATGGTGTTGACCATCGGCGTGGCGCTGCCGGGGTCGATGTCATAGGCATTCAGCATGATGCAGAAATCGCGATCGACCGGTTCGATCAGCGGATGTTTTCCCTTTGGGTGCGTCACCCAGAATCCCATCATGCCCATCGCCATCTGCGTCATTTCGTCGGCATGCGGGTGGTACATGAAAGTGCCGGGGCGACGCGCGACAAACTCGTAGACGAAGGTCTTGCCCGGCTTGATGGCGGGCTGATTGAGACCGCCGACGCCATCCATGCCATTCGGCAAACGCTGGCCGTGCCAGTGGATGGTGGTGTGCTCGGGCAGGCGGTTGGTCACGAAAATCCGCACCCGGTCGCCTTCCACCACTTCGATGGTCGGGCCGGGAGACTGCCCGTTGTAGCCCCACAGGTGGGCCTTCATAC
>JAIOJU010000143.1 GCA_019911765.1 Thiobacillus sp. | reverse complement strand
GCTGCGATGCCAGATATCAGGGTGAAGAGAAAGGTATGGCGATAGGTGCGCTGCGTTTGCTGCAGGGCCGTCAGATTGGCTTGTGAATACAGGTTGCGCATGTCGGTCAGATGCCGGTTGAAGGCTGTTTGGAGCGGAATGGCCTCGTGTACAAGTATCCGGTTTGCTTCTGTCTTGCGTTCGGCGGCGAGCAGATCGATCAGCCGTTCCTGCGTTGGCTCAATATCGTCAATCAGACGGCTCTGCGTGTCAAAAATACGCTGCTCGGCAGCGCTGAATCCCATCTGGCGCAGGGCATTGCGTCCGCTTCCCACCAGATAGCCGGCGCGGTTGAATTCCAGAAAATAGGTGTCGCGTTCAAATGGGTCGTCGGCCAGCGCCATGCGAAAAAGGCTGTCAGTTCGAATATGTGCGGCCACCTGGATTTGGGTGATGAGATCGATCTTGCGATTGTGTTGCTCGACTACCGTATTTATTTGCGCGCCCAGCGTTTGCAGTTGCAGCAGGCCATTGAATGCCAGCCCGCATATCAGTCCTATCAGCACGGCAAAGGCCATGCCGGTGGTGAACACGAATCTGCGCTGTAGTGGCATTAGGCGAGTCAACTCATGATTGCGGTGGACTGGTTGGTGGCTGCACGTGGGCATTTCCGGACTGCTGCAAGGTTCTCAGCGCACCGGCTACTTGCTGGACATGGTTGGCTGGATCGACCTTGTCAAAGCGCGCAGCAATCCGGCCATCCGGTGCGATGATGAACGTGTGCCGCCGGGCGAAGCGCACGACCCCCAGGTTGAGCAGGCTGTCGTACGCTGAAGCCGTGCGCCCATCCGGATCGGATAGCAACGGAAACGGCAATTGGTATTTGCGGGCGAATTCGGCATGTGAACGGGTGTTGTCGACACTGATCCCTATGACAGCTGCATTCAGGTTGCCCAGCACGCCGATATCGTCCCGAAAACCGCAGGCCTCACGGGTGCAGCCGGGAGTGTCGTTCTTGGGATAGAAGTACAGCACCAGCCAGCGTCCGGCGTAGTCGCTTAAACGATGAGACTGATTGTTTTGATCCTGCAAGTCGAAGTCAGGCGCGATGCTGCCTTCCACCCGTTGCGAACCGGGTCTCAGCATCCACATTGTCACGCTGGCCAGCAGTAATACCGCAGCCAGTCCGCCCAGTATCATTTTGATCATGCGTTCTCCTGAAATGCATGATAGTCGTCTTCCGCGCACTGTGTGGCGGCATATGTTTCGGAAAACACCAGGGTATTCGGTAGAATGCGCGCCACGCCCCGGTAGCTCAGTGGATAGAGCAACCCCCTCCTAAGGGGTAGGTCGGACGTTCGATTCGTCTTCGGGGCGCCAGTTAAATCAAAGGCCTGTCTTTAGTGTGGCCTCGTCCCCATCTCAAACGCAGTTCGGTACAGTGAGCCGTGAGGAGTGACGATGGCAACCATCACACCCCCCCGATCTGGAACATGGAAGGCTCAGGTCGGCAGCATGGGGCTTCCAGCAGTCAGCAAAACGTTTAAAACCAGGCATGAAGCCGATGTCTGGTACCGGCCACTAGAGCATGCGCAAGACCGTGGTGTCTTCGTAAACAGGGCTGAAGCGGACAGGGCCACTGCCGGTGAATGCGTAGGCCGCTACATCCAGGAAGTCACCCCCCAGAAGCGATCAGCCAAGAATGATAGGCCGAGGATGCTGTTCCTCAAGCGGCACTTGTTTGCCGACTCTTCAGCTTTGCGCCTGGCATCGGGGCAGTGGGTGCTGTCAGTCCCCGCTTCGGGTCGTTTCAGGTGCGGGTGCCTGGGCGCCAGCCATTGGAATTCCCGTACGCGTAGAGGCGTTTCGCAAGGCGAAAACGGAGTGCGGAGGCGGAGATGACGGCCTGGTGCGGCCTGAGGTCCCTACAACTAAAGTTGTATAGACGAAAGATTCGTGACGTGGCATGGTTTTTTTCGGTTTTATGGGGAGATCGCCATGATGTTTGATTTTATTGCGATCGAAGCTGGCAACAGGCCACCCCCGTTTTTTCCCCACTAAAATTTAGGGCGGGTCATGACAACTTCACAGCAGGAAACGTTGTTTGCTGAACTCAATATGGAATTGGCCGTCACGGATTCCGCAGACCTGAAAGCAGGGGCAGGCGCTCTGCCGCGCAACACCCTGCAATCACCGCTTATGGATGAACCGCCATGGAGCTATTCAAGCTTCGGCGAATGGTATGAGGTTTTCAAGGCAACCGCCGGCAAGTTGAATCCGAAACTCAAACAAAATTCGGATGGCGGCAGTTTGATTGACTTTATGGACCACGCGAGACTACATAAATTGTATGCGGACAAAGTCGAACCCGAGTTTTCAGGAAGTCAGTTTGCCAAACAATACGACTATTTGACTTCTGAATATAAAACGTAATACCGCTGTCTGTAATAACCATGTGAGTTGCGCCTAGGCATGGCGATTGAATCGTGCCTGCGTCGATTCTGGCGGCAGGCTATCGGGATTTACGCGGTGGTGTGCTGTGATGGTCAGGCTTCTGTACCGCCAAGGGGCGCTAGTTACCTGTCGATTACCCGCGAAGGGTGAAATCAACACGTTTCAGATTGTAAGCCATAGAATTTGATGGCGTCCCCACGGGGATTCGAACCCCGGTTACCGCCGTGAAAGGGCGATGTCCTAGGCCTCTAGACGATGGGGACCCGGACGACGAGGTAACTCGTCAACTTTTACTACAAGGCTTGCGCCTTTACTGCTTGTTGGAAAGCTGGGTCATGGTGACGCCGAGAAACAATCCGACGAAACCCAATGGTACCAGCGAGATCCAGATTTCGGCGTTCTCACTGCCATTCAGCATTTTCCAAAGCCCAACTACCAGTCCTGCGACACTCAGTATCAACCCCAGTAATGTGGTGATGACGCCAAGTTTATGCATCGTGCTTCCTGTTTGTTGGTGGAGGTAAGCGGGATCGAACCGCTGACCTCTTGCAGGCCATGCAAGCGCTCTCCCAGCTGAGCTATACCCCCAACGAAGCCGCGCATTCTATACATGCATTTGGTGCTTGTAAAGCCTAAATGGTGATATCAATCAGGAAAAACCTTGCCCGGGTTCAGCAATTGATGGGGATCGAACAGGTGCTTGATGCTGCGCATCAGCGCAAGTGTGTTGGGGTCGATTTCCATGGAGATGAAACGGCGTTTTTCG
>JAIOJU010000142.1 GCA_019911765.1 Thiobacillus sp. | reverse complement strand
CGGCGCGCAGCAGCAGGGCGACGTCGGACGCTTCCTGGGCGGAATCCATTCCGGTGATCTGGACCCGGCCACCGCCGATTTCCTCGCGGATGACCGGGGAGGTAATGGCTTCGGCGCGGCCTTTTTCGATCAGCAGAATCGCCATGCGCTTGCCGACGTTCTCGCGCGTCACATCCTTGAAGATGCGTGCGCCCTTGCCATCCAGGTTGATATGCACGGCCGCCTGGCCGCTGGTGCTGTCAAAGCCTGGCGAGGCATCGGTGATCGAGTCGCCGGTCAGCACCACATCCTTCTTCACCGCGATGCTGCCGCCTTCGCGGCTGGCCACCACTTCATCACCAAATGGCACCTGGCCCTGGCCGATGGCAATCGGATCGGCCTGTTCGTCAACCATGCGGATTTCAAGCGTGGCGGTGCGGCCCAGAATATCCTTGGCCTTGGCCGTGTCCTGCACGCCGGGCAATTGCACCACCACGCGGCTGGCGCCTTGCTGCTGGATCACGGGTTCGGCCACGCCGAGCTCGTTGACGCGATTGCGGAGCGTGGTGATGTTCTGCTGCAGTGCAAATTCCTGCACCTGGGTTTCCGCTTGCGGCTTGAGACGTGCCGTCAGCGTGAACCCATCGGCCTGGTCTTCCGGGGTGAAGGCGAGATCGCTGAATGCCGTGCCCAGCTTCTCGACACCGGCGTCGCGCTGGTCACGGGTGGCGAAATGCACGGTCACGGCATTGCCTTCACGGCTGATGCGGCCGTAGCGGATCTTGTCGCTGCGCAGTTCGGTGCGGAAATCATTCTGGTAGCGGATAGCAGCCTTTTCAAGCGCCGCCTTCATGTCGACTTCGAGCATGAAGTGCACGCCGCCGCGCAAATCCAGGCCGAGGTACATCGGCAGCGCGTTGATGGACGTGAGCCAGGATGGCGAGGCCGACACCAGGTTGAGCGCGACGGTGTTGCGGTCGCCCAGACTGGCCTGCAGCACGTCCTTGGCCTTGATCTGGTTGTCGGTGCTGGCAAAGCGCACCTTGACGCTGTTGCCCGCCAGTTCTATGCCGGTGTAGGTCAGCTTGGCCGATTTCAGCGCAGCTTCCACTTGTCCCATTAATACCGTATCGACTTTTTCGACGGCGCGCAGGGGCGACAACTGCACTGCGGGTACTTCGCCAAAAAAGTTGGGCAGGGAGTAGAGAAAAGCGATCACCAGCGTGATGCCGATGAGCACATATTTCCAGAGCGGGAAGCGGTTCATGTTTTAGCCGAGCTGTGAGCGGGGAAGAGGTGGGCAGCCGCTAGATTACTGGCCGCCCCTTTCAGAAATCTTACAGGCCTTTGATCGTGCCCTTGGGCAGCAGCGTCTGAATCGACGACTTCTGCACGTGGGTGATGACGCCGTCTGCAATTTCCAGCGAGATGTACTGATCGCCGATCTTGGCGACCTTGCCGACCTGGCCGCTGGCAGTAATGACTTCATCGCCTTTGGACAGTTCGGACAACATTTGCTTCTGTTCCTTGGCGCGCTTCATCTGCGGGCGGATGAGCATGAACCAGAACAGGATGCCGATGATGATCAGCGGCAGAAAATCGGTCAGGCCGGGGGTGGCCGCTGCGGCTGTTTGGGCATGAGCAAGAGAAATCATGGATAAAGCTCCGAAAATAGACTAAATAAACCGGGCGATTCTACCATCCACGCGTCTGCAGCTCGTGAAACTCTGCCGTGAACTCGGTAAAGCGCCTGGCTTCGATTGCCGAGCGCATGCCGGCCATCAGGGTGTGGTAGTAGTGCAGGTTGTGGATGGTCGCCAGCCGCGCGCCGAGGATTTCGTTGGCGCGGATCAGGTGGTGAACATAGGCACGGCTGAAATGGGTGCAGGTGTGACAGGTGCATTCCTCATCGATCGGCGCGGTATCGGTCTTCCAGCGTGCATTACGGATGCGCATGTCGCCGCGTCGGGTGTAGAGGATGCCGTGGCGGGCATTGCGGGTGGGGAGCACGCAATCGAACTGGTCGATGCCCTGGCTCACCGCGAATACCAGATCGGATGGCGTGCCCACGCCCATCAGGTAGCGGGGCTTGTCGGCCGGCAGCTGCGGTGCAGTGTGCTGGAGGATGCGCGCCATCTCGTCCTTGGGCTCGCCGACGCTTAAACCGCCGATGGCATAACCGTCGAAGGCCATGCCGCCCAGTTCGTGCACCGATTCGTCGCGCAGGCTTTCATACATGCCGCCCTGCACGATGCCATACAGCGCATTGGGATTGCCTGCATGCGCGGCTTTCGAGCGTTCGGCCCATCTGAGGCTCATGCGCATCGAGTCGGCGGCTTCGCGTTCGGTGGAAGGATAGGGCGTGCACTCGTCGAAAATCATGACGATGTCGGAATTCAGCGTGCGCTGGATCTGCATCGAAATTTCCGGCGTCAGGAACAGCTTGTCGCCATTGATCGGCGAGGCAAATTTCACGCCTTCCTCGGTGATCTTGCGCAGCTTGCCCAGGCTGAATACCTGGAAGCCGCCCGAGTCGGTGAGGATGGGCTTGTCCCAGCCCATGAAACGATGCAATCCGCCAAACTTTTCGATCACGTCCAGGCCCGGGCGCAGCCACAGATGGAAGGTGTTGGATAGCACCATCTCGAAGCCGATGTCGGTGAGTTCGGCCGGGGACATGGCTTTGACCGTGCCATAGGTGCCCACCGGCATGAATACCGGCGTCTGGACGGTGCCGTGCGCCAGGGTGAGTTGGCCGCGTCGTGCGCCGCCATCGGTGGTGAGAAGGTCGAATTTCATGCGGCAGGGTTTTCCAGACGGTTTCTTTCCAAAAACATCGCATCGCCGTAGCTGAAGAAGCGGTAACGCTCGGCAATGGCATGCGCATACGCTGCACGGATGGCGTTCATTCCGGAAAATGCGGAGACCAGCATCAACAACGTGGACTTGGGCAAGTGAAAGTTGGTGATCAGCGCATCGACCACGTCGAAGCGATAGCCAGGGGTGATGAAGATATCGGTTTCGCCCGCGCCAGCGGCAAGCGGGCCCGGTCGCGCGGCAGCTTCCAGCGTGCGCAGGCTGGTCGTCCCTACTGCGATCACGCGGCCGCCGCGGGCGCGTGTTTCAAGGATGGCATCCACCGTGTCCTGCGGAATCGTGTAGCGCTCGCTGTGCATGGTGTGGTCGGCAATGTTGTCGACGCGCACCGGCTGAAACGTGCCCGCGCCCACGTGCAAGGTTACCTGTGCGGTGCGCACGCCTTGCGCACGCAGGGCATCCAGCATGGCGTCGTCAAAATGCAGTCCGGCGGTCGGTGCGGCAACCGAGCCAGGCTCGTTCGCATATACCGTTTGATAACGCGCCTCGTCATCCGGGGTGGGGGTGTGTTCAATGTAAGGTGGCAGCGGCAGCAGGCCGAGCTGATCCAGCACGCTGAGCACCGGGCGGGGAAAGCGCAGTTGGGTCAGGTCGGCCTGCCGGGCTATCACGTCCACCGGTGTGTCATCGGCCAGGTAAATCTGCGAGCCGGGCTTGGGCGCGTGGCTGGCGCGGATGAATGCCAGTGCCTCGAAATCGCTGATGACCCGTTCAGCCAGCAATTCGAGTTTGCCGCCCGAGTCCTTGTGCCCGAACAGCCGCGCCTTGATCACGCGGGTATCGTTCATGACCAGCAGGTCATCGGGGCGCAACAGGCTGGGCAGATCACGAAACCAGCGGTCGGCAAGCACACCGTGTGCATCCACGTGCAGCAGACGGCTGCCGCCGCGTACTGCAGGCGGGAACTGCGCAATCAGTTCATCCGGCAAGTCAAAATCAAAATCAGCAACATTCATGGGGCGCGATTATAACGGTCCGCCTTGCGGGGGGCCGCCCGATTCGGGATAATGCGCGGCTTCTGTCGCTGGATGCGTTCGCATCCAGCCCCTTTGCCCGGGTGGCGGAATCGGTAGACGCAGCGGATTCAAAATCCGCCGCTGGTAACAGTGTGGGGGTTCGAGTCCCCCCCCGGGCACCATGTTTGTTGTCATCAAGCGTGTCATCCGTACTCATCCAGCACCATTTAGGTGCATTTCGGATTGTTATGCCGGTGCAATACTCGACATGCATCATGTGTTTTTTTGCGGGATAGGCAAAAGTCCTTGAACGGAATGTCGTAATAGTCAGGGCGTCGCAAGTTTTCTGTTTGAATTTCCTATACTTATTAATTGGCTTACACGACGGTTAATGTCTGTGGCACAGTTGTTGCAGCTCAATTGAAATGCTCGGTGTTTGTGGTGCATGTGGAAGGGGGCTAAATGTCTTTAGCAGTACAGGAATGTCATGGTGGGATGGGAGAGCCGGGGTCTTTGCACCAACCGGTATGTAGTGTGTTGCGGGCCCATCTGGAGAAAATGGCCTCGGTTCACATGCGTGACCTGTTTGAAAGCGATCCAAACCGTTTTGAGCGGTTCTCGCTGCAGGTGGGCGAAGTATTGCTGGATTACTCAAAAAACCGCATCACCGATGAAACCATGCAATTACTGATGCGCCTGGCAGAAGAAGCGGGGGTGGCAGGCTGGCGTGAACGCATGTTTGCCGGCGACAAAATCAACCATACGGAAAATCGCGCGGTGCTGCATGTGGCCTTACGCAACCGCAGCAACCGGCCGGTGGTGGTCGATGGCGAGGATGTGATGCCCAAGGTGAATGCGATCATTGAGCGCATGGGCGTCTTTGCCGAACAGGTGCGGAGCGGGCAGTGGCGAGGCTACACCGGCGAGCGCATCACCGATGTGGTGAATATCGGTATCGGCGGTTCCGATCTGGGACCACAGATGGTGGTTCAGGCCTTGAAGCCGTATCGCCATCCACGCCTGAAAGTGCATTTCATTTCCAATATCGATGGTGCCCACGTCAAGGAAACGCTGGAGTCGCTCAACCCTGAAACGACCCTGTTCATCGTGTCGTCGAAAACGTTTACCACGCAGGAAACCATGACCAACGCGCATTTTGCGCGCAGCTGGTTTCTGGCGCAGTCGCAGGAAACAAAACATATCGCGCAGCATTTCGTGGCGGTCTCGACCAACAGCGAGTCGGTCGCTGCCTTTGGCATCGACCCGGCGCACATGTTTGAATTCTGGGATTGGGTGGGCGGCCGCTATTCGCTGTGGTCGGCGATAGGCTTGTCGATCGTGCTGGCAGTCGGCGCGGAGCGTTTCATCGAGCTGCTGGAAGGCGCGCATGACATGGATGAGCATTTCCGGCATGCGCCCCTGGCGCAGAACATGCCGGTAATCCTTGCGCTCCTGGGGGTCTGGTACAACAATTTTTTTGGCGCGGAATCGCATGCGATTCTGCCGTATGACCATTACCTGCGCAGCTTGCCGGCTTATCTGGAACAGGCTGACATGGAAAGCAATGGCAAGTCGGTCGACCGGGAAGGCCGGGTGGTGGATTACGCCACCGGCTCCATTATCTGGGGGGCGACCGGGATCAATGGCCAGCACGCGTTTTACCAGTTGCTGCATCAGGGCACCAAGATGATCCCGGCCGACTTTATCGTGTCGATTGATCCGCCCACCGACCTGCACAAGCATCACGATATTCTCATCGCCAATTTCCTGGCGCAGACCGAAGCATTGATGCGCGGCCGTACGCGTGAGGAGACCGTGCGTGAGTCGGGCGCGTCGGGAAACGGCCAGTTCATCCAGCATAAGGTGTTCGAGGGCAATCATCCGAGCAACGCGTTTCTGGTGCAGAAGATCACGCCGCACGCACTGGGCATGCTGGTCGCACTGTATGAACACAAGATCTTTGTGCAAGGCGTAATCTGGAACCTGAATTCATACGACCAGTGGGAGGTGGAACTGGGCAAGCAACTGGCCAGCCGCATCCTGCCGGAACTGCATGCCGATTTGCCGGTGGCAAGCCATGATGCCTCGACCAATGCCCTGATCAATTACTATCGGCGCATGAACCACACCCATCCGGATTGAGTGGTGACAATGGCGTTTATTGCGGGCGATATTGGGGGAACCAAAAGCTGGCTGGCCTGGGTGGGAAGCGACTCATCGGGTGAACAGCAACTGCGTTTTGAGAAGGTGTATGCCAGCGCGGACTTTGCCTCGGTTGAAGCCTTGTTGCAGCAGTTCATGCGGGATGCCCGACTGAATCTGCCGCTGGACATGCTGATCCTGGCGGTTCCCGGGCCGGTGCTGAATCAGCGGGCCGCATTGACCAATCTTGCCTGGACACTGGATGCGCCCACGTTGCAGCATGCGCTGGGCATTCCTGGCGTACGTATCATCAACGACTTCCAGGCGGCGGCGGCAGGCGTGGCCACGCTGACTGATGCTGACGTGATCGCGCTCAATCACGGCACGTCCGAGCCGGGCGGGGTGCGTGTCATCACGGGAGCCGGCACAGGTCTGGGGCTGGCGTTCATGCTGCCGGATGCCCATGGTCGCTATCAAAGTTTTGCCACCGAGGGCGGTCATGTCGACTTCGCACCGGCCAATGCCATGCAGACGCGGTTGCTGGATTATTTGCGGGTACGTTATGGTCATGTGTCGTGGGAGCGTGTGGCTTCGGGTTCGGCCATGCATGACCTGTATTGTTTTTGCTGCATTGAGCACAAGCAGACGCTGCCTGCTGAAGCAGTGGACGGTGCCATGCTGGGTGTCCGGGCCGAGGCGGGTGACGAAGCCGCCGAGTCCGCGCTCGATCTGTTTATCGAGTTGTACGGTGCGTGGGTAGGCAATCTTGCCCTGCTCTACCAGCCTTGGGGGGGCTTGTATATCGCAGGCGGAGTGTCGTGGCATTTGCAGACACGGATGCAGTCGCCGCGCTTCATGGACGCTGCCCTCGACAAGGGCCGGATGCGCAGCGTGGTCGAACGGACCCCGATTGCCCTGATTACCTGCAACCGGCTGGGTGTGCAGGGCGCAATTGCAAGCGCGATCCCGGATACCTTTGGCTTCGATCGCAATACAATGAATTCCAATACAGAAAAAACCAGGAGTGGGCCATGACGATTTCAAAAGATGAGCAGGCGAAGCTGTACCGCTATTACACCGAGCCCAAGATGGTGACGGAACTGACCCGCAAGACCCTGGCACTGGTATTGGCGGGCGGCGAGGGGTCGCGCCTGAAGGACCTGACCGCCTGGCGCGCCAAGCCGGCGGTACCGATCGGCGGCAAGTACCGCATCATCGATTTCCCCTTGTCCAATTGTGTCAACTCGGGCATCCGTAAAATCGGTGTGCTGACCCAGTACAAGTCGCATTCGCTGATTCGCCATCTGCAACGCGCCTGGGGTTTCATGCGCGCCGAAATCGGCGAGTTCGTGGAGATCCTCCCGGCCCAGCAGCGCACCACCAAGAAGGAGTGGTATCAGGGAACCGCCGATGCGCTGTACCAGAATATCGACATCATGCAGCGCCATCACCCCGAGTATGTCCTGGTGCTGGGCGGCGATCACGTCTACACCATGGACTATTCCGAAATGCTGCTGCATCACGTCCAGACCGGCGCGGATTTCACCGTGGGCAGCATAGAGGTTCCGGTCGCCGAGGCCAGTGCCTTCGGGGTGATGACGGTGGACGAGTCCATGCGCATTACCCACTTCACTGAAAAACCCGAGCATCCGGATTGCATCCCGGGCAAGCCCGGCGTCGCACTGGTGTCGACGGGTATCTATATTTTTTCCAAGGATTTCCTCTATCAGACCCTGATCGAGGATGCTGCAAAACCCCATTCAAGCCATGATTTCGGCAAGGACATCATCCCCGCCAGGATTGTCGATTCGCGTGCCATTGCCTACCCGTTCCGTGACAAGGAGGGCTTGCCATCCTACTGGCGCGACGTGGGAACGCTGTATTCCTACTGGCAGACCAACATGGAGCTGTGCTCGGTCGATCCTGAACTGAATCTCTACAACCGCAACTGGCCGATCTGGACCTACCAGCCGCAATACCCGCCCGCCAAATTCATTTTCGATGATGAAGGCCGGCGCGGCGAGGCGATTGATTCGCTGATTGCAGGCGGCTGCATCCTGTCGGGCGGACGGGTCAAACGTTCGGTGCTGTTTTTTGCGACGACGGTGGAAAGCTATAGCCTGATCAAGGACAGCGTGATCCTGCCCAAGGTCAGCATAGGCAAGCACTGCCGGATCACCCGCGCCATCATCGACAAGGGGACGGTCATTCCGGACGGAACCGTCATCGGCGAAAACCTGGTCGAGGATGCGAAACGCTTCCATGTCACCCCAGAGGGCATCGTGCTGGTTACGCCGGCCATGCTTGGACAAAACCTGTACGCGAGGCCACACAATGACTACGACGGCTAAATCGCTCAACGTGGTGCTGTGCTGGCACATGCACCAGCCGTATTACCGCGAAGGAATCCGGGGCATGTACCACCTGCCCTGGGTCTACCTGCACGGCATCAAGGACTACAGCGACATGGCGGCGCATCTCGAACGCTATCCCGATATGCGTGTCGTGGTGAACTTTGCGCCGGTGCTGCTGGAGCAGCTCGATGACTACGGACTGCAACTCGGCGGCCTGCTAAAGCATGGCAAGCCTGCCCAGGACCACATGTTGAATCTGCTGTCCGGCATCGAGCGTATCCCTACGGATGTCGCCAGCCGTCAGCGCATCGTCCAGGACTGCCAGCGTTGTAATGCGCAGCGCATGATCCATCCCTATCCTGCGTTCCATCGCTTGCTGCGCATCGTGGGCGACATTGACGCGGACGCGGTCGATCAGGCCGATCTGCAATGGCATCTGGGTTACCTGTCCGAACAGTATTTTCTGGATATGCTGACCTGGTACCACCTGGCCTGGCTGGGCCACTCGCTCAGACAGCTGCCGCTGGTGAAGCGCCTGATGGCGCAGGAAAGAAATTATTCTGCCGCCGATCGCCACGAACTGCTGGCCCTGATCCAGCACTGTATTGTGGGGCTCATTCCACGGTTCCGTGCGCTCGCGGAACGGGGGCAGATCGAGCTGTCGATGACGCCGTACGGGCATCCCATCGTGCCCCTGCTGAACGATTTTGCCAACCTGCGCGATGCGCTGCCCGATGCGCCGGTGCCAGAAGACCCGGCCTATCCGGGCGGTGCGGAACGTGCGCGCTGGCACCTGCAACATGGGATGGCGGTATTTGAACGCTACTTTGGCATGAGGCCGACCGGCGTGTGGTTATCGGAAGGCGGCGTGAGTGAAGATGCGCTGGCCCAGCTTGATGACATGGGCATTGCCTGGACTGCCACCGGCGAGGGCGTGTGGCGCAACAGTTGCGCCAAGTCCGGCTGTTCGCCGGACGACATCCAATCCAGACGCACCCTGTTTTCACCCGCGCAGATCGATGGCTACAAGACGAAAGTGTTTTTCCGCGACGACGGCTTGTCTGATCTGATCGGATTCAAATACAGCGACTGGCATGCCGACGATGCCGTTGGGGATTTCGTCCATCATCTGGAAAACATTGCCGGTTTCTTTGGCAAGGAGGCGGACCAACAGGTGGTCTCGGTCATTCTCGATGGCGAAAACGCCTGGGAGTATTACCCGAACAATGGCCATTACTTTCTGGATGCGCTCTATGCTTCCTTGTCGAGCCATCCCACGATCAGGACCAGTACTTTTTCCCGACAGGCTGCCGATACGCCCGCCAGGCCGATGAAGCGGCTGGCGGCTGGCAGCTGGGTGTACGGCAGCTTTTCGACCTGGATCGGCTCGGAGGACAAGAATCGCGGCTGGGAATATCTGGTTGCGGCCAAGGAGGCCTACGACAGCGTGGTGGCCGCCGGGAAGCTCAATGCCGATCAGCTGGCATTGGCCACGCGCCAGCTTGCTGTGTGCGAAGGATCGGACTGGTTCTGGTGGTTCGGCGACTACAACCCGTCCAGCAGCGTCAGCGACTTCGAGCAGCTGTACCGGACCCAGCTGCGCGAACTGTATCGCCTGCTGGGCGTGGCACCGCCTGCGCTGCTGGATGTCCCGGTATCGAGTGGTGGTGGCTGGGCAGAAAATGCCGGCACCATGCGCAGGAATGCCGGATGAATTTCGATACGCATCGTGCCGGCCTGTTGTTGCACCCGACGTCGCTGCCGTCGGGCACGCTGGCTGACGCCGAGCGCTGGCTGGATTTTCTGCACGCAGCCGGGGTGAGGGTATGGCAGATGCTGCCGCTGGGCTTGCCACTGGTGGGCTTGTCCCCTTATCAATGCGCATCCGCTTTTGCGGTCAATCCTGCCTTGTTTCCCGAGACGCAGGTCGATATGCGCCACTTTGCCGGCTGGTGCGCAAAACAGCGTCACTGGCTCGATGACTATGCGCGTTTCATCATCATCAAGCGCGAGCATGGTGGGGCGACCTGGACCGACTGGCCGCAAGCATTGCGCGACCGCGATCCGGAGACCCTGGCGGCATTTGATGCCGCCCATGCCGATGCCCTGCAAGCCGTGATGGTTGAGCAATATCACGCCGATGTGTGCTGGCAGGCGATGCGCGCCAAGGCGGCGGCGCGCGGGATCCAGTTGTTTGGCGACATGCCGATTTTTGTGGCGCACGACAGTGCCGACGTGTGGGCGCAGCGTGATCAGTTCCTGCTGGATGCCGACGGCCATCCGACGCTGGTGGCGGGTGTGCCGCCCGATTACTTTTCCGAGACGGGGCAGCGTTGGGGGAACCCGCACTACAACTGGCCTGCGATGCAGGCTGACAATTTCTCCTGGTGGCGGGCGCGTTTGCGGGCGCATTTCGACTGGTTCGATCTGGTGCGCATCGATCATTTCCGCGGCCTGGCCGCAGCCTGGGAGATTCCGGCGAGTGAGCCTACGGCCATTCATGGCGAGTGGGTCAAGGCGCCAGGCGCCGAACTGCTGCAGGCGATCGTCGATGAAATGGGCGATCTGCCTCTGGTGGCTGAAGACCTGGGCATCATCACGCCCGATGTCACCGAATTGCGTCATCAATTCAGGTTGCCGGGCATGTCCGTATTGCAGTTTGCATTCGATGAGCATGCCGACAACCCTCACAAGCCCGAAAACGTCCAGCCCGACACGGTCTACTACACCGGCACGCATGACAACGACACCACGCTGGGCTGGTGGCGCACATTGCCCGAGCATGCGCGCCACGAAGTGATGCGGCAGCTGGGGGTCGAGGACCCCGAAGCCGTTCCGGACGCCATGATGGCTACGGTGCTGGGCAGCCGTGCTGCGCTGGCCATTTTGCCGATGCAGGATGCGCTGGGCCTGGGATCGGAGGCGCGCATGAACACGCCTGGCACGGACAATGGCAACTGGCGCTGGCGGTTCGAATGGGAGGCGATTCCTGCCGACCTGGCATCCCGTTTGCTTGAACACATACAGAAGACCCATCGATGCGAGACTCAACCCAGCCTATGAACGCGCCACTGAACGCTTCGACCAGCATCAAACTGCCCGCAATCGACGCGCCCGTGATGCGCGTGCAGGCCGGCACGCATCATGATCCATTCGAAGTGCTGGGTGTGCATCCCCAGCCGGATGGCAGCACCTTGATCCGTGCTTTCCTGCCTGCTGCCGAAGCGGTGGATGTTGCCGGAGGCCACATGACCCGGGTGTCCGGAACCGATTGTTTCGAGCGTCGCCTGCCGCCCGGAACCGTGGTTGAAAAGCATCCGCTGCTGCGCTGGCAGAGCAAGCGCACCAGCGAATGGCACACCGCGCAATGTCCCTACAGCTTTGAGCCGCAACTGGGCGAAATGGATCTGTACCTGCTGGGTGAAGGGCGGCATTTTCAGGCCTGGAAAGTGCTGGGCGCGCGGCTGAAAACCATCGATGGCGTGGCAGGCTGCCTGTTTGCCGTGTGGGCACCGGCCGTGCAACGCGTGAGTGTCGTGGGAGATTTCAACGAGTGGGACGGGCGCCGCAATCCGATGCGCTGTCGCGGCACCTCGGGCATATGGGAGCTGTTCATTCCCGGTTTGACTGCCGGGCATGCCTACAAATATGAAATCCTCGGCAGCCATGGCCAGCTGGTGAGAAAAACCGACCCCTACGCCCGGCAGATGTTTTTGCGGCCCGAAACCACCAGCCGCATTGCGGAGGAAGGCGCGCACACCTGGGCGGATGGCGACTGGATCGAAGCCCGCTCCCGCTTTGACTGGCAGCACAGCCCGATCAGCATGTACGAATTGCATGCCGGTTCCTGGCGGCGGCATGCCGATGGTGGTTTTTACACTTGGGCCGAACTGGCGGACGAACTGATTCCCTACGTGCAGGACCTTGGCTACACCCACATCCAGCTGATGCCGGTGGCCGAGCATCCGCTCGATGCGTCGTGGGGCTATCAGGTGTCGGGCTATTACGCGCCGACCGCACGCTTTGGCTCGCCGGATGATTTCCGTGCCTTTGTCGATGCCTGTCACCAGGCCAAACTGGGTGTGCTGCTCGACTGGGTGCCGGGGCATTTTCCCAAGGACGACTTTGCGCTGGCACGCTTCACCGGCGAACCGGTATACGAGCATGCCGACCCGCGTCGCGGCGAGCATCAGGACTGGGGCACGCTGATCTTCGATTTTGGCCGCAACGAAGTGCGCAACTTTCTGGTCGCCAATGCGCTGTACTGGCTGGAGGAATTTCACATCGACGGTCTGCGCGTCGATGCGGTCGCCTCGATGCTCTACCTCGACTACTCGCGCAAGCCGGGTGAATGGCTGCCGAACCAGTATGGCGGGCGCGAAAATATCGAGGCGATCCAGTTTCTGCGTGAAATGAATACCGAAGTGCATGGCCGCTTTCCCGGCGTGCTGACCATCGCCGAGGAATCGACCGCCTGGCCGGCGGTGTCGCGGCCGGTGGAATTGGGTGGCCTGGGTTTCTCGATGAAATGGAACATGGGCTGGATGAACGACAGCCTGGCCTACATCGAGAAGGAACCGGTTTTCCGCAAGTACCAGCACAACCAGCTGACCTTCAGCCAGATGTATGCGTGGACCGAGAATTTCGTGCTGCCCCTGTCGCATGACGAAGTCGTGCACATGAAGAAAAGCCTGCTCGACAAGATGCCGGGCGACCCCTGGCAGCGCTTTGCCAACCTGCGCCTGTTCTATGCCTGGCAATACGCGCACCCGGGCAAGAAACTGCTGTTCATGGGCGGCGAGTTTGGCCAGTGGAACGAATGGAACGAAGCCGGTCCGCTCGACTGGATGCTGCTCGACTTTCCGGCGCATGACAGCATCCGCACCCTGCTGCATGACCTCAACCACCTGTACCGCAACGAGCCTGCACTGCATGAATACGATTTCGATCCGCGCGGTTTTCGCTGGATCGATTGCCACGATGCCGACCAGTCGGTGTTGAGCTTGGTGCGTCAGGGACAGGATCCGAACGCGCAGATCGTGGCCCTGTTCAATTTCACGCCGGTACCGCGCCACCACTATCGCATCGGCGTGCCGTCCGGCGCAGCGTGGTGTGAAGTGCTGAATTCGGATTCCGAGTATTACGGCGGCAGCAATCTCGGTAATGGCCATCCCCTGCAGCCACAAAACCTGCCATGGATGGGCTTCGACCATTCGGTCGAAGTGGTCCTGCCGCCGCTGGGGGCAATCTTCCTGAAACCTTGCAGTTGATGTTCAACCGATAAAAATGACGGACAAAAATAATGAAGCGCGGAGCAAAAAAAATTCTGTTTGTGGCCAGCGAGGCCTACCCGCTGGTAAAAACCGGCGGCCTGGGTGATGTAATCGGCAGCCTGCCGCATGCCCTGCATGCCGGCGGCGCGGATATCCGCCTGGTGCTGCCGGGGTATCGATCCCTGCTGCGTCAGCTCGACCAGGTGAAAATACTCGGCTGGTGTGATGTGCGCGGGGCCGATGGAATCGTCAGTGCACGGGTTCTGGAAACGCATCACCCCGATCTGGCCTTTCCGCTGTGGGTGGTGGATTGCCCGACCTTGTTTGATCGCCCTGGTAATCCGTATGTGAGTGCGAGCGGGCAGGACTGGCCCGACAACGCCGAACGATTTGCCGTGTTCTCACGGGTTGCCGCGCTGCTGGCGCAGGATGCGCTGGACATCGGCTGGCAGCCCGAAGTGGTGCACACACACGACTGGCAAACCGGACTGGTGGCGGCATTCCTGGCCGATCAGCCGGTGCGTCCAAAAACCGTGTTCACCATTCACAACCTGGCCTATAGCGGGTATTTCTCGCATGGCGACTTTGTCCGCCTGCAGTTGCCGAGCCACTGGTGGTCATCCGAGGGGGTCGAGTTTCATGGTGGCTTTTCCATGCTGAAAGGCGGCGTGGTGTATGCGGATGCCGTGACCACGGTGAGCCCCACCTATGCGGCCGAAATCTGTACGCCTGCATTTGGCTATGGCCTCGATGGTTTGCTGCTGTCCCGGCAGCACAAGTTGCACGGCATACTCAACGGCATTGATACGGCGGTCTGGAATCCCTCCACCGATGAATATCTGCCCGCACATTTCTCGCCGGGGCGCATCCAGCCGGGCAAGCGACGCAACAAGCAGGCCCTGCTCGAACGCTTCCTGCCGCAGCCGGACGAGGCTGCGCTCAAGGCGCCCCTGCTGGGGATGGTCGGTCGTCTCGTGGAACAAAAGGGAATCGACTGGGTGCTGGCCGCGATGCCAGTGTTGCTGGCAGAAACCGACACCCGTTTCGTCGTCCTGGGCAGCGGCCAGATCGCGTACGAACAGAAACTCACGCGGCTGGCCAAACAGCATCCGGATCGTGTGTTTGTTGAAATCGGCTACGACGAACCGCTGGCGCATCTGATCGAAGCGGGCGCGGACATGTTCATGATGCCGTCGCGCTTCGAGCCGTGTGGCCTGAACCAGATGTACAGCCTGCACTATGGCACGCCCCCCATCGTCTACAAGACCGGCGGCCTGGCCGATACGGTGGTCGATGCCAGCAAGGCCACGCTGAAGGACGCGACGGCCAATGGCTTCGTGTTCGATACGCCCGATGTGGCGGCTTTTCTGGATGCGATCTGGCGTGCGCTCGATGTTTACCGCAAGCCCGCCCAGTGGCGTGGCCTGCAACAAACGGGCATGCGCCAGTCATTCGGCTGGTCCGAAAGCGCCGACCATTATCTTTCCTTGTATTCCAGTTCATCCAGCAGGAGTGGCCATGCCCTCGAACCCGCCTGACAAATCACAATGCTCCATTGCTACGCCCCTTGAGTCGCTGCCGGTCAGCGCCGAAGCCATCGGCCAGGACCTGGAACGCTATCGCTTCTATCACATGGGGCGGTTGCAGAAGTGCCCGCCGGTCTACTCCTATCAGGCGCTGGCCTGGACCCTGCGCGACCGCCTGATGTCGGACTGGATGAACTCCTATGTGGCGCGTGACCAGCCGGGCAAGCGCCGGGCGTATTACCTGTCGCTGGAGTTTCTGATCGGCCGTGCCCTGTCCAACCATGTCCTGAACCTGGGGCTGGATGAAGCAACGCGTGAGGCCCTGCAACGATTCGGCAACACGCTGGAAAGCCTGGCCGAGGAAGAGCCCGATGCCGGCCTGGGCAATGGCGGCCTGGGCCGCCTGGCCGCGTGCTTCATGGATAGCTGCGCCACGCTGAATCTGCCGGTGATGGGCTATGGCCTGCATTACGAATACGGCATGTTTCGCCAGCGCATCGAAAACGGTTACCAGAAGGAAGACACCGACCACTGGCTGCGCGATGGCAATCCCTGGGAGGTCGAGCGCTCGGAGTTCACCTGCCGGGTGCCGTTTGGCGGGCACACCGAGCATTTTCATGACAAGGAGGGGATCGCACGTACGCGCTGGGCGGATACCAATGATGTGCTGGCAATTCCATTCGACATGCCGATTTCGGGCTACCGGAATCACGCAGTGAATACCCTGCGGCTATGGAAAGCAGCCGCGACCGACGAGTTCGACCTTGATGAGTTCAACGCCGGCAGCTACACCGAGGCGGTGCAGGAAAAAAACCACGCCGAGCACATCTCGATGGTGCTCTATCCCAACGACAGCAGTGAAAACGGCAAGGAACTGCGCTTGCGCCAGCAGTATTTGCTGGCCTCGGCCAGCCTGCAGGACGCGCTGCGACAGTGGCGCTCGGCGGGCAACACCGACCTGCTGAAATTCGCCGAGCACAACGTATTCCAGATGAACGACACGCATCCCACCATCGCGGTGGCCGAACTGATGCGTCTGCTGCTTGATAACGAAAGACTGGTATGGGACCAGGCCTGGGCAATTACGTCGAAGTGCATGGCCTACACCAATCACACCCTGCTGCCCGAAGCCCTGGAGCGCTGGTCGGTGCCCCTGTTCGAGCGCCTGCTGCCGCGTCTGCTGGAAATCATTTACGAGATCAATGCGCGTTTTCTGCGCGAGGTGTCGATGAAGTGGCCTGGCGACAAGGATCGCCAGCGCCGCATGTCCTTGATCGAGGAGGGCGGCGAGCGCCAGGTACGCATGGCCTGGCTGGCCATCGTCGGCAGCTTCTCGGTCAATGGTGTGGCGGCATTGCATTCGCGGCTGTTGAAAGAAGGCCTGTTCCGCGACTTTTACGAACTGTGGCCGGACAAGTTCAACAACAAGACCAATGGCGTCACGCCACGCCGCTGGGTGGCCCATGCCAACCCCGGCATGAGCGCGCTCATCAGCAGCAAGATCGGCGATGGCTGGGTCGCCGATCTGGCGCAACTGGAGCAGTTGAAGCCGCTGGCCGATAACGGCGACCTGGCGTTCCATGCGCAATGGCGTGCAGTCAAGCAGGCCAACAAGGCCCGCCTGGCCGCGCTGGTCAAGGACAAATGCGGCGTGGAATTCAATCCGGCCGCGCTGTTTGATGTGCAGGTCAAGCGCATCCACGAATACAAGCGGCAACTGCTGAATGTGCTGCACATCATCCATTTGTACAACCGCATCAAGCAGGGCCGGCTCGACGGCTGGGCCGACCGCTGCGTGCTGATCGGCGGCAAGGCCGCGCCGGGCTACGTAATGGCCAAGCGCATCATCAAGCTCATCAACAGCGTGGCGGAAGTCGTCAATAACGATCCGGCGGTCAATGGCCGGCTGAAAGTGGCCTTCCTGCCCAACTACCGGGTGACGAGCATGGAAATCATCGCGCCGGCCACCGACCTGTCGGAGCAGATTTCGACTGCGGGCAAGGAAGCATCGGGCACCGGCAACATGAAATTCATGATGAATGGCGCCCTCACCATCGGCACCTACGATGGGGCCAACATCGAAATTCTCGAGGCGGTGGGGGAGGACAACTTCTTCCTGTTTGGCCTGCGCGCCGAAGAGGTAGAAGCCCAGCGTCCGGGCTATCAGCCGTCGGCCTGCGTTGCCCAGGACCCGGAGCTGCGCGAGGTGATCGATCTGCTGACCTCCGGCCACTTCAATCCCTGCGAGCCGGGCATCTTCGACATGATTCTGGACGCGATCATGAGCCCGCATGACCCCTGGATGGTGCTGGCCGACTTCCGCAGTTATGTCGATGCGCAGGAACGCGTGTCGCATGCCTGGCAGGATCAGGAAGGCTGGACGCGCATGAGCATCCGCAACACGGCGTCGAGCGGGTTTTTCTCGACCGACCGCACCATGCGGGAATACAACGCGGAGATCTGGAAGCTGACCTAGGCGCACATCCGTACATGGATCGCGCTGTGGCCGCGCGGGACAACAAAAAGCCGGGAATCCCCGGCTTTTTGTTGTCCCGAAACAGGCTTACGCCGCCTGCACCGGAATCTCGTGGCGCGTGTCGAGGATGCAGTTGCCTTCGCCGATGTATACCAGTTCCGGCTCGTAGCGAGCCAGTTCCAGTTCGTTGTAGACGGCGTAGGTGGCGATGATGACGAGGTCGCCCGGATTGGCCTTGTGCGCGGCCGCTCCGTTCACCGAAATGATGCCCGAGCCGCGCGCGGCGCGAATGGCATAGGTGGTGAAACGCTCACCATTGGTGACGTTGTAAATCTGGATCTGCTCGTATTCATGGATGTTTGCCGCGTCCAGCAGGTTCTCGTCGATGGCGCACGAGCCTTCATAGTGCAGCTCGGAGTGCGTGACGGTTGCCCGATGAAGCTTGGACTTGAGCATCGTTCTCTGCATGACGGTGCCCTCACAAAAAATGGACGGACATTATACCTTTTGGGGAGGCGTACCCAAAGCGCCTGGTTCAAATGCTTAACTTGGTTTTTTCAGAACAAAATCAAGGTTGTCGATCAATCGGGTTGACCCTAGCCAGGCGGCGCCCAGCACGACCAGTCGTGAACTGGCGGAGGTGGGGGGCTGCAGGGTGTCGGCATCGCGCAGCGCGACATAGTCCACGCGCCAGCCTGCCATCTTGAGATGGCGGCTGGCAGTGTGGCACAGCGCCTCGAAGTCCCGTTCACCTGACTGGATGGCCGCGACCAGGGCCGCGAGCTGGTTCTGGAGTTGCGATGCCTGAATCCGCTCGGCTTCGCCGAGATAGCCGTTGCGCGAACTCATGGCCAGGCCACTGGGTTCGCGCAGGGTTTCGCCCGCCACGATCCCGATCGGCAGGTTGAATTGTCGTACCAGTTCACGGATGACGAACAGCTGCTGAAAATCCTTCTTGCCGAACACGGCTACGCGCGGCTGCACTAGGTTGAACAGCTTCAGCACCACGGTGGCCACGCCGCTGAAGTGGCCGGGGCGGAAGGCACCGCACAGGTCGTTGGCGAGGCTGTCGGGCGGCTGCACGCTGAACGTCTGCGGCACCGGATAGAGCTCGGTGACGTCCGGTGCGAACACCAGGTCGCAACCGGCGGCGGCAAGCTTTTCGCAATCGGCGTCGAGGGTGCGCGGATAGCGCTCGAAATCCTCGCCCGCGCCGAACTGCAGCGGGTTGACGAAGATGCTGGCGACCACGGGCTGGCCGTGCTGTCTGGCCAGTTCGACCAGCGATACATGTCCGGCATGCAGGTTGCCCATGGTTGGCACGAACGCGGTGCCGGTCTGGCCGGCCAGTGCGGCGCGCAGTGCGCTGGCGGTGTGGACGACCTGCATCAGAACGCGTGGTCGGCGCCGGGGAAGGTGCCGGCCTTGACCGCGGAGACGTAGGCGCGCACCGCCGCTTCGATGCTGTCCGCCCCGGCCAGGAAATTCTTCGAGAATCTGGGCGCGCGCGGGTATAGCCCCAGCATGTCGTACAGCACCAGCACCTGGCCGGAACAGTCGGCGCCGGCGCCAATGCCAATGGTGGGAATGGCGAGGCTGTCGGTGACGCGCCGGGCCAGTTCGGCCGGCACCATTTCCAGCACGATCAGGCCCGCGCCGGCGGCTTCCAGCGCGCGTGCATCGGCGATCAGCTGCGTGGCGGCGGCGTCTTCCCGCCCCTGCACCCTGTAGCCGCCGAGCTGGTTCACCGACTGCGGCAGCAGGCCCAGATGCGCGCACACCGGAATGCCGCGCTGGGTGAGAAAAGCCACGGTGTCGACCATGACCGCGCCACCTTCGAGCTTGACCATGTGCGCGCCCGCCGCCATCAGGCGTGCCGCAGACGCATAGGCCCGTTCGGGCGAGGGCTGGTAGCTGCCGAACGGCAGGTCGGCGATGAGGAAGGCGCGCCCGGTGCCGGCCGCGACGCAGCGCGTGTGGTAGCTCATTTCGGCCAGCTTCACCGGCAGGGTCGAGGCGTGGCCCTGGATCACCATGCCGAGCGAATCGCCGACCAGTAGCACGTCCACCCCGGCGGCATCGAGCACGTGTGCAAAGCTCGCGTCATAGCAGGTGAGCACGGCGATTTTCTCGCCGCGTTCGCGCATCGCCTTGAGGGTGGACAGGGTGACGGCCTTGTTCATGTTCAGGCCGCCTTGCTGAAAAACTCGCGCGGGCCGCGCATCTTGCTCATGCGTTCCAGCAGCAGCTCGAAATCGTCGCTGCTGTCGGCAAAGTTGAGATTGCTGGTGTTGACGATGAGCAGGGGGGCGGCGTCGTAGCGGTGGAAAAACTCGCTGTAGCTGTTGGCCAGACGTTGCAGGTAGCCTGCATCCATGTCGCGCTCGAAATCCACGCCGCGCCGATTGACGCGCTCATACAGCGCCTCGATCGGTGCCTGCAGATAAATCACCAGGTCGGGGGTGGCCGTCTGCGGCGCGAGATCGGCATAGACCTTCTGATACAGCTCGAACTCGTCGTCGTCCAGGTTCAGGCGCGCAAACAGCATGTCCTTGTCGATCAGGAAATCGGACACGGTCCCCGAACGAAACAGGTCGCCTTGCGTCAGTTCGCGCAACTGGCGCGAACGCTCGAACAGGAAATGCAGCTGCGTCGGCAGGGCGTAGCGCCGGGGCTCCTGGTAGAAGCGCGGCAGGAAGGGGTTGTCGTTGGCATTTTCCAGCAGGGTGTCGGCATTGAGCCGTTCGGCCAGCTTGTGGGTGAGGCTGGTCTTGCCGGCACCGATCGGGCCTTCGACAACGACGTAGCGGTAGCGATCGAGGCTCATGCGTTGACGGCGGCGGCAGGCGGGGGGAGGACGGCCACGGACTGATCAGCGCAGGCGGCAAGCCAGCCGGCAGCCGGGCCGTGGCCAGGAATGACGGTGTCGGGCGCGATTTCCAGCAGCGGCAGCAGCACGAAGGCGCGTTCGGTCATGCGCGGGTGCGGCAGCGTCAAGGCGTCTTCATGGAAATGCGCGTGGCCGTAAAGCAGCAGGTCGAGGTCGAGCGTGCGCG
>JAIOJU010000141.1 GCA_019911765.1 Thiobacillus sp. | reverse complement strand
ACGGTGAAACGCTCCCGCGCCAATGATAGTAGGCACTACGCCTGTGAAAGTAGGTCATCGTCAGACTCCTATTCGTTTCCTTCGCTCAGCGAGGGAAACAACAAAACCCCCTCCCACAAAGAGGGGGTTTTTTATTGCGCGGAAAAATGGCAGCAACCTTGAACCATGCGGCCATGTAAAATTTGGCCGGTGCATACTCGTCCTCACAAAGCGCTGTTTCCGATTCTGCGTCGTCTGTCCGATGGTGTGTTTCATTCCGGACAGGATTTGGCTTATGAATTCGATCTCTCGCGTGCCAGTATTTTCAATGTTCTAAATCAGGCTGAGGCGATGGGGCTCAATGTGCATGCGGTACGTGGCCGCGGATACCGCGTTCCTGAAGCGATCGAGTGGCTGGATGAAGCCGCTGTCGTCTCGCGGCTTGATGAACTTGCACCGTATTACTCGGTGCGGGTTCTTGATAGCGTGGATTCGACCAATAGTGCATTGATGGCCGCTGCCACGACGGGGGCACCAGATGGCACGGTACTGTGCGCCGAACATCAGGGTGCGGGCAGGGGGCGTCGCGGACGCCAATGGCACGCTGTGCTGGGCGGCAGTTTGACCTTTTCGGTGCTGTGGCGCTTTGATGGTGGCTTGCAGTCGCTGGCCGGGCTGAGTCTTGCGGTCGGCCTGGCAATTGCACGTGCGGTGAATCGCCACAGTCGTCATACGGCACGTTTGAAGTGGCCGAATGACGTGCTGGTTGATTATCGCAAGCTGGCCGGCATTCTGGTCGAAGTACAGGGTGACATGAATGGCTCGGCCTTTGCCGTGGTCGGCGTTGGTTTGAACGTTAGTCTGAATGAAGCGCAGCGCGATGCGGTGGATCAGGCGGTAGTTGATCTCTCGGAAATGGGTGTGAGCGTTGGCCGTAATCAATTGCTGGCAGACTGCCTGCGTGAATTGCACGGGGTTTTGGGCATTTTTCGTCAACATGGATTCGCTGCCTTGCGTGCCGACTGGATGGCACTGGATGCCTTTGCTGGCCGGGCAGTGACGCTGCAGTTGCCGAATGCGCAGGGTGTTCAGGGGGTGGCGGCCGGCGTGGACGACACCGGTGCCTTTTTGCTGCGCGGTACGCATGCGGCGCAGGCTGCGTATAACGGCGGCGAAATCAGTTTGCGCCTGGATATGCTACAGAAATGAAGACAAGACGGCTGCTTCTGGATGCTGGTAATACGCGGCTGAAATGGGCCGTGGTGGAAAATGACGCATGGCTTGAGCAAGGCCATCTGGCTTATGCAGACCTCTCAAGGCTGACGCAGGTCGTGCGCGCAGGTGATGCATGTTTCATCGCCAGTGTGGTGAAGCAGGATCAGGCAGAGCAGATTGGGGAACTGTTGGGGGCCGTGGGGGTGATCCCTCACTGGCTGAAAACAGAGGCCCAATTTCAGGATGTCAAGAATAACTATGCGAACCCTCGGCAATTAGGCGTGGATCGCTGGATGGGACTGATAGCGGCACGTAAGCGGAGCCAGCACCCAACATTGGTCGTGTCGGCTGGCACCGCGATGACAGTGGACGCCTTGTCTGCGGAGGGTGTGTTTTTGGGCGGCTTGATTGTTCCCGGTTTTGCCCTGATGCAGGCTTCGCTCCGCGAGGGGACGGCGGGGATAGCGGATGGAGCAGGCACCTGGCAGGCATTTCCGCGTTGTACCGCAGATGCGGTGCAGAGCGGCCTGGTGGCTGCGCTGTGCGGCGCGATACAGCAGCAGCACGCACGCTTGAGTGAGATGGCCGGTGTTCAGGCGCATTGCCTGATGACCGGAGGTGGGGCATCAGTGTTGTTGCCGCATTTGTCGCTGACGGTGGAACAGGTACCTGCGTTGGTATTGGAAGGAGTAGAGCTCGTGTCGAGAGAAAGCGAAGCAGGATGAAATGGATGACGTGGGTCTTGCTGGCGGCCAATATTGCGGTGGCAGGGTTTTTCATGGGGCGGAGTCACTGGCCGTCATCCGGAGCGGACCAGACTGCTCCGATGAATGTCGATCGTCTCAGCCTGCGTAGCCAGGCAGGTACGCCGTCGAATGAGGTGCCACCGTCTCGCGCAGAAGAAGCAAAAGCCCTGTGTGTGGAATGGCGCGGCCTGAACAAGGATGAGTTTGCGCTGGTCCGTGAGCAACTCAAGGCGCTGGCGGGTGAGCGGGTGATGTCGTTTACCGAGGTGCCGCTGAACATGCGGCATTGGGTGATTTTCCCGCCCCTGCCCAGCCCGGAGTCGGCAGAAGCCAAGTTGAAAGAACTGGTGGCCGCGGGTTTGAAGGACGCCTTCGTCGTGAAGGATGAGGCATGGCGCAATGCCATTTCACTTGGCTTGTACGCAAACGCCGAATCCGCACAGCGGCGGGTGAGTGAAGTGGAAGCATTGGGGGTGCTGGGAACACGCGTCGAACTGCAAGCGCGCCAGGGAACAGACTATTACTTCGTTATCCGCAGCGAGGATCTGGATGCCCTGAAAAGCCTGAGCGGTATCAAGCAGGCCTATCCAAACAGCCAGCAGTCACGCGTGGCCTGCCCGTCATAAGCTGCGCAGCAGATATTCGGCGGCGATGCCGCCAAATATTGCTGCACCGAACCAGGTGTTGTGCAGAAAGGCACGAAAGCATTGCTGTGGGTTGCGTCCCTGTATCAGTTTCAGGTGATACACGGCGATTGCCGCTGCCACCAGCAGCCCGGCGTAGTATGCGATGCCCATTTCACGCTGCAGCCCGACCCAGGCGAGTAGGCCCAGTGTCGCGGCATAACACAGCGCGATGGCGGTGAGGTCATGTTTGCCGAAGGTGATGGCTGAGGTCTTGATGCCAATCTTGAGGTCGTCTTCGCGATCGACCATGGCGTATTGCGTATCGTAGGCGATGGCCCAGAAGGTGTTGGCCAGCAGCAGTACCCAGGCTTCCAGCGGGATGTCGCCCCACAGCGCAGCGTAGCTCATGGGAATGCCGAATCCGAATGCAATGCCAAGATAGGCCTGCGGAATGGCAAAAAACCGTTTCGTGAAAGGGTAACTGGCTGCCAGAAACAGCGCGACCACAGACAGCCCGATGACCAGATTGTTCAGTGGCAGGATCAGCAGAAACGCGAGCACCGAGAGTCCCGCCGCCAACAACAGCGCTTCTTTCGGCGAGACCTTGCCGGCGGCCAGCGGGCGTTCGCGCGTACGTGCCACATGCTTGTCGAAATCACGGTCGGCATAGTCGTTGATGACGCAGCCAGCCGAGCGCATCAGCACCACTCCCATGACGAAAATCCACAGTATCAGCCAGTCCGGGCGACCATGGCTGGCCAGCCATTGCCCCCACAGCGTGGGCCACAGCAGCAGCAGAATTCCGATCGGCTTGTCGAGCCGCATCAGCTTCTCGTAGTGGGTGAGGCGTTCGGTCAGGGTCATAGTGGGGTGATCGACGGCAGGAATACTTCGGTAACCAGGAGCGGATGCCCGGCCAGACAGAATACCGAACGGCGTGCCCACAGGCAGCGTTCGGTCTGTGGCAGGTGAAGATTGATGCGCCTGAACAAGGGGTGGTGCGGCCTGAGTTTGCGATAGGCCAGCGCTTGCCGCCGGATGCGCGGGTTGTTGAACAGGGCCTCGCCCAAAGGGCGGCTGCCCAGGCGGGTGATGCCGTTCCAGGCACTGCGCAAACTCTTGCGGGTCAATACGCTATGCGCAAACACGACCACCTGGTCATCGCATCGCAGCGTGACATCGCGCACATAGGCAAGTTGACGGCCTGACAAACCGACCAATACCATTTCGTCGAAGTTCGCGCGCGCCAAACCGGTGGTCAACGGGGTAACACTGAAGCGGGTGCAGCGTGCTTTCAGACGCCGCGTCAGCGACCCGCGGTCGCAAAGCCAGCGACGCAGTGAGCGGGGTAGGGCGGGTGGACGGGAAAGCCAGCCACGTTGAGTATCGGACACCGTGTGTAGTCGCTGTTGCGGAAAGCCCGCATTATGCCAAAGCTGTCGCCGACTGCGTGTCGCATGCCATGTCGTGATGGGGGAACGATTGTAAAGTCCCGTTGCGCGTTGCATTGAATCTGTAATGTTTACACTGCTCGATGCTACGATGCCCTACACAAACCTACCAGCAACAAGGAATCCACTCATGCGTCAGCGTACATTGCCGACTTTCGCCGTTCTACTGATAGCGGGCACCCTGCTTGGCGGTTGTTCGACCGGCCAGATCATCGCCCGTGGGGCCGCGCCCCTGATAGATCATGGCGTGGCAGCCATGAACCGTGAAACCGACCTTGAACTGGCGCGTGCGAGCATGCCGGCCAACATCAAGATGATCGAAGCCCTGCTGCTGGCGGACCCGGGCAACACGCCGTATCGCATCCAGGCCGCAATGGGCCTGTATGGCTATACGATGAGCTTTGTCGAAGACGGCGACCCGGCGCGTGCCGCCAACCTATACCGGCGTGCACTGGATCATGCTGAAATGGCGCTCGCAGCAACCGGCGTTGCTCCGGAAGTCCTTGATAAAGGCAATGCAGCCACACTGGAGCAGTCCTTGGCGAAGCTCGATGCACGTGCCGTGCCTGCCTTGTTCTGGACGGCTTCGGCCTGGGCCAAATGGATCGAGCTCCAGCTTGACGACCCGGAGCGGCTTTCCGAGTTGCCGCGCGTTGAAGCCTTGATGCGTCGGGCACTGGCGCTCGATGAAACCTATTATTACGGCAGTGCACATGTGTTTTTTGGCGTGTACTACGGCAGCCGGGCTCCCATGTTTGGCGGGGACTTTACCCGAGCTGCGCAGCATTTCGACCGTGCTGCCGAGATCAGCGAGCATAAGATGCTGTTGGCAGATGTGTACCGCGCGAAGTACCTGATGCGGCAAATGAATGATCGTGCTGCATTTCATGCGGCGTTGACCCGGGTCGTGAACACGCCGGACCGTGCAAAATCCGACCCTGATCTCAACTTTGCCAATACACTGGCCAAACACAAGGCCGCTGCCCTGTTGGCCCAAGAGGAGGAATTGTTTTGAACCTGAATCGTCTGCCCATACTGCAAGCTTTTCTTGCCGTGTTGTGTCTGTGTGCAAGCGTCGCAACGCATGCGGCCGATGCCTATGTGCTTAAATTCGCCACGCTCGCTCCGCAGGGGTCGACCTGGATGAAGGCGTTCGACGCCTGGGGCAAGGAACTGGCGACCCGTAGCCAGGGGCGGCTCACGGTCAAGTTCTACCCCGGCGGCATCTCGGGTGACGAACCCGACATGCTGCGCAAGATACGCTTCAATCAGTTGCAGGGCGCGGCGTTGAGCGGTCATGGCATCGGGGAAATCTTTCCGCCTGCGCGCATTCTGGAAACGCCGTTTCTGTTCCGCGATCATGCCGAGATCGATGCGGTGCGCGCCAAAATTCAACCGGTGATCGATTCCGGATTCCGCAACAATCAATACGAACTGCTCGCCTGGATGGAAGTGGGCAACATCCATTTCTTTTCGACCAAGCCGCTGGGAGATATGAAGGAACTTGCGCGCAGGCGCATCTGGCAGTGGCAGGGAGACCGATTCATCGAGGCATTTCTCAACGCAAACGGCTGGTCGCCGGTGGCGTTGCCGATTACCGAGGTTTACACCGGCCTCTCAACCGGGCTTGTCGATACCGTGGTGAGTACGCCGCTCGCCAGCATTGCACTGCAATGGGCAGGCAAGACGCCTTATATGAGCAGTCAGCCGATGGCGACGGGAATCGGCGCGGTGGTCGTGTCGAACAGGTTCTATGCCGGCCTGCCTGCCGACCTGCAAGCCCTGTTGAAAAATACGGGCGCGTCGCTGTCGCAAAAACTGATAGCCGATACCCGGCGTGATGATCTGAAATCGCTTGGGGTACTGGCCAAGTCCACCCAGCCGATGGCGGGTTTTCATATGATCGACCTGGCCGAGCAGACCGCGCTTTCCCGCAAGGCGGTCAGCACACTGGAGGCCAAGGGATATTTGCTCGCCGAGCTTGACCGGCGGGTCGAGACCGCGCTGACGCAGCATCGCAGCGGTAAAAATTAAGTTGGGCGTACTGCGTGCCTGCCGTTGGCTGGAAAAGGCACTGACACGGGTTGAACTGGGTGCGGCGCTGCTCGCCTTTGCCGCTATGCTGGCGCTGTCGGTGGCCGATATCATCGGGCGCAATCTGTTCCATGTGACCTTGCCCGGCGGTGATCTCATTCTGCGACAGATGGTGTTGTGGGTCGCGCTGCCCGGCGCCGCCCTGGCCGTTGCCGCGCAACGCCATTTGCACCTCGATCCCGCCAACCTCGCGGCTCGCCCGCGCTGGAGGAAGTGGACTGCGCCCCCCTTCAATCTGGCGGCTGCCTTCGTTTGCGTGCTGCTCACGCATGCTGCGTGGGCATATTGGCAAGGTGAACTGCAATACCAGGCGGCAGAAGCCATCTGGCTGACCTGGCTGGGCCTGATTCTGCCGGTTGCATTCGGGCTGCTGGCGCTGCATTTTTTACTGCGTGCCGTGCTGGCAAACCAGGTGGAAGCGGCGTGACGATCCTGCTTTTTGTTGTGCTGGCACTGCTTGGCATGCCCCTCTTCATCGTGTTGGGGGCGGCAGCGCTTACGGCCAGCCGCGACGCCCAGCTCGACCCGGCACTGCTGATCGTAGAGTTTGCTCGGCTTGCCGCTTCGCCGAATCTGGTGGCTATCCCGCTCTTTGTCCTGGCTGGGGCAACCCTGGGCCAGGGGGGGGCGCCACAGCGACTAGTGCGGTTTTTCAATGCGTTGCTGGGCTGGATGCCGTCCGGGATTGCCTGGGTCGCAGTTGCGACATGCATGGTGTTTACCGCCTTCTCCGGCGCATCAGGCGTCACCATCCTGGCGCTCGGCGGCTTGCTGTATCCGATGTTGAAGAACGAGCATTACCCCGAGAAATTCGCGCTGGGACTCATTACCTCGGGTGGCTCGATGGGGCTGCTGTTGCCCCCCAGTCTGGCGGTGCTGTTATACGGCGTGGTGGCCCAGGTCAACATCGGCGAACTGTTCGTGGCCGGCCTGCTGCCCACCTTGATCCTGTTCGCCATGGTTGGAGCTTATGCCTTGTTGCGCGGTGCGCGAGGCGCACATCGCCATCGTTTCCAGTGGCACGAACTGGCCGCCGCCGCGCGTGCGGGTTGGGCCGACCTGCTGTTACCTGTCGGTGTAATCGGTGGACTGGCAGCCGGCTGGCTGACCGTTGCCGAACTCGCCGCGTGTACGGCGCTGTATGCGCTTGTGCTCGAAACGCTGGTCCACCGGACAATCAGTGTGAATGCGCTGGTCTGGGTTGCCTACGAAGCCGCTACGCTGGTCGGCAGCCTGTTCATCATTCTGGGGCTGAGCCTGGGGCTGACCAATCTGCTGATCGACGCGCAGGTCCCGATGCACCTGCTCGAGTGGGTACAGGCGCAGGTCACCAGTCCGCTGGAATTCCTGATGTGGATGAATCTCGCCCTGCTGGCGGTGGGATGCATGATGGACATTTTTTCCGCCATCGTGATCGTCACGCCCTTGCTGTTGCCGCTGGCCCTGCATTTCGGCATCCACCCGGTGCATCTGGGCATCGTCATTCTCGCCAATCTGGAAATCGGATACCTCACGCCGCCGGTGGGGATCAATCTCTATCTCGCCAGCCAGCGCTTCAAGCAGCCGGTGCTCGCCGTGTTCCGGGCCACCCTGCCTTTTCTGGGCATCCTGCTGGTCTGGCTGCTGCTGCTGACCTATATCCCGGCACTGAGCCTGTGGCGTTCAGGTGGCGGCTAGGGCCTGACGGCTTCCGAGCCAGCGTTCGACGTGGCGTTCGGCAATGTCGGGATGCGTATTCAAACACCGTTGTGCCAGATTGCGCGCGCTTTCGAGCAGGGCGACATCGCGTTCGAGGTCGGCAAAGCGCAGCATCGGCAGTCCGCTCTGGCGGCTGCCGAGCAGTTCGCCGGGGCCGCGCAGCAACAGATCCTGGCGTGCGATTTCAAAACCGTCGGTCAGTTCGAAAATCGCCTTGAGCCGCGCCCGCGCAAGCTCGGACACGGGCGTTTGATACAGCAGCACGCAGACCGATTCGCGGCTGCCGCGCCCGACGCGCCCACGCAACTGATGCAACTGGGCCAGCCCCATGCGTTCGGCGTGCTCGATCACCATCAGCGCCGCATTGGGAACATCGACGCCAACCTCGATCACGGTAGTGGCGACCAGCAGGTCGATTTCATGGGCCTGAAAGGCAGCCATCACCGCCTGTTTTTCATTCGACTTCAGCCGTCCGTGCACCAGGCCAATGCGCAGTTCGGGAAGCTGCGCGGCCAGCGCGGCATGGGTGTCCTGCGCAGTCTGCAACTGCAGTTTCTCGGATTCCTCGATCAGCGGGCACACCCAGTA
>JAIOJU010000140.1 GCA_019911765.1 Thiobacillus sp. | reverse complement strand
GGAAGTTGTAGGTGCGGATG
Organism: Thiobacillus sp.; assembly: GCA_019911765.1. Classification (GTDB taxonomy): domain Bacteria; phylum Pseudomonadota; class Gammaproteobacteria; order Burkholderiales; family Thiobacillaceae; genus Thiobacillus. The sequence goes on along the minus strand of JAIOJU010000140.1, from coordinate 3,024 downwards.
CGGTCGGAGCGGTCGCCGCTGCCGATCAGGCTTTTGCGGGTGCTGGCTTCCGCTGCCTGCTGGGCCTGCGTTTCACGGTCCTTCAGGCGCGCCGCCAATACGCTCATGGCCTGGGCACGGTTGCGGTGTTGCGAACGGTCGTCCTGGCACTCGACCACCAGTCCGGTGGGCAGGTGGGTGATGCGTACCGCGGAATCGGTCTTGTTGATGTGCTGGCCACCGGCGCCGGAGGCGCGATAGGTGTCGATGCGCAGGTCGGCCGGATTGATGTCGATTTCGCCGACTTCATCCGCTTCCGGCATCACCGCCACGGTACAGGCCGAGGTGTGGATGCGTCCCTGCGACTCGGTTTCCGGCACGCGCTGTACGCGGTGACCGCCGGATTCAAACTTCAGGCGCGAATAGGCCCCCTGTCCGACGATGCGGATGATCACTTCCTTGTAGCCACCCATGTCGCCGGGGTTTTCCGATATCACTTCGACCTTCCAGCCTTGCCGCTCGGCGTGGCGCGTGTACATGCGCAGCAGGTTGCCGGCGAACAGCGCGGATTCGTCGCCTCCTGTGCCGGCACGGATTTCCAGGAAGATGTTGCGCTCGTCATTGGGGTCTTTCGGCAGCAACGCGGTTTGCAGTTCGCTTTCCAGTTGTGCGATGCGCTCCGCTCCATCGGCGAGTTCCGCCTCGGCCAGTTCCCGCATGTCCGGGTCGGCCAGCAGTTCGCGCGTGGATTTCTGGTCGGCCTCGACCTGCCGGTACTGGCGATACAGCGCCACTACCGGGGTAAGGTCGGCGTGCTCGCGGGTGAGCTTGCGGTAGCGCTCCATGTCGCCGGCGATATCGGGTTGCGACAGCAGGGCGTCGAGTTCCTCGAGCCGCTCGTCGGCGCGAGCGAGCTTGTCGGTCAGCGAGGCCTTCATTCCTGGTGCAGCCCGTAAAGCTGGCTGATCAGGCGGGCGAATTGATCGCGTTCGGCGCGGCTGGCGTGATTGAGCGCGTGAGTGGGCGCGTGCAGCAGTTTGTTGGCGAGCGCATGGCTCATCGCATCGAGCACGGCACGCGGGTCTTCGCCGCGTGCAAGTGCCTTTTCGGCTTTTTCGATTTCGTGGCGACGGTGGCGTTCGGCGCCGTCGCGCAGCGAGCGGATCACCGGCACCAGTTCGCGGCCTTCCATCCAGTGCACAAAATGTTCGACGCTGGTTTCGATGATCGCTTCAGCCTGTGCCACCTGGGCAACACGGCTGTCCATGCCTTCCTGCACCACCTGGCCCAGATCGTCCACGGTGTAGAGGAATACGTCGTTCATGTCGGAGACTTCGGCTTCGACGTCACGTGGTACCGCCAGATCGACGATGAAAATAGGGCGATGGCGTCGCTGCTTGATTGCGCGCTCAAGCAGACCCTTGCCGAGAATTGGCAGCGGGCTGGCCGTGGAAGTGATGATGATGTCGTATTCCGGCAGTTCGTCGGACAAGGCCGTGAGCGAAATGACATCTGCGCCGAAGCGTTCGGCCAGTGGCCGCGCCCGCTCGGTGGTGCGGTTGGCGACTGTCATGCGGCGCGGGTGCTGCGCCGCAAAATGCGTGATGCACAGTTCGATCATTTCACCGGCGCCGATGAACAGGCAGGCCTGCTCCTTGATGCTGGGAAAGATGCGCTCGGCGAGCCGCACGGATGCGGCAGCCATCGACACCGAATTGGCGCCGATCTCGGTGCTGGTGCGGACTTCCTTGGCGACCGAAAAGGTGCGCTGGAACAGCTTGTGCAGCAGCAGGCCCAGCGTGCCCGCTTCCTCGGCTGTTTGTACGGCCTGTTTCAACTGGCCGAGGATTTGCGTCTCGCCCAGCACCATCGAATCGAGGCCCGCCGCGACGCGAAACGCATGCTGCGCCGCTTTTTCGCGCGGCAACGCATACAGATAAGGCGCGAGTTCGCGCCGTTCGATGTGATGGAAATCGGCCAGCCATTGCGTGACAGATTCGGGAGAGGGCGTGTTGCAATACAGTTCGGTGCGGTTGCAGGTCGACAGGATGGCGGCCTCGGAAACGCGCTGGCTTTGTGTCAGCTCATGCAGTGCCTGGACCAGTTTTTCAGGGCCGAACGCCACCTGCTCGCGGATCGCGAGCGGTGCGGTGTGATGATTGACCCCGAGGGTGAGAAGCTGCATGCGGCTTTGGCCGAAAAATAAGACTGCTATTTTACCTGCTACGTGGCATGCGCGGGGAAAGCGAGACGGTCGTAATAGCGGCCGCGATAAAGCAGGCGGCGGTGTTCGGGCGAGTCGGAAAATCCGCTGCGGGTGTGCAGCACATTGTTGCAGATGAGCCCCATGCCGGGTGCGAGCCGTGCGGAGAGAATGTATTCCGAGCTGGCGAGAATGTCGGCCAGTGTTTTGACGGCAGCCCGCGTGATGGCATCGTTTTTCCACACGATCGAGCGGGTGCGGGCGGTGTAGCGCATGTACAGAAACCCCTGTGCGGGGTCGACCGAAAATACCGGGCCGCTTTGCTCGGCACGGGCAATGTTGTCATCGTCCATGCGGGCGGGAATCGTCATCGCGTCGGGCTGCATCAATGCGGCGACGTAATCGGGATTCGTGTCACGCAGCTGGATATAGGCGATTTCATGATCCAGCAACATGTTTTCACCACCCGCTTCGGCATCCTGTGCACAATGCAGGGTCATGCCCAGAATGCGGCGATCGGACGTGTTGTAGTAGCCGTCGGTATGCCAGTTGATCGGCTTGTGGGTGTAGGGAATGAACTCGCCCCGTCCGCTGTTCAAGTCGTCCGCGGGGGTGATGCTGGAAAGCCCGTCCTCGTCGGCGAGGTAGTTGCCTTCCAGGCGGCTGAGGCCAAGCTGTCGGGCGAGTTGATGCGGCAGGGACTTGTCGGCAGCAGGCAGATGTGGCGCACTGTAGATGACCATGTTGGCGCGTATGCAACGGGACTCCAACGCGCCGAACTCGTCGGGCGTCAAATGCCGCGGGTTGACCAGCGGAACGACGAGTTCGTCGATGTTGCGTGG
>JAIOJU010000139.1 GCA_019911765.1 Thiobacillus sp. | reverse complement strand
GTTTGAAACCGCCGAGGAAATGCTGCTCGCCCTGCAACGCGGCGAAGCCAGCCCGTTGCTGCGCCGCCGCGCCCCGCTCATCGAGCGCTCGCAAGCCGGCGCCTGGCCGCTGGTCGCGGTGGCGTCGATTGCGCTGAATTTGCTGCTGGTATTTTTGTTGCTGGCGAGTTAAGAGACAACAAGGGCTGCTTGCAGACCTGAACCGCCGTTGAGGTTTAGAAGAAATGAAGGTCGGCTATCCGGGTGGTGCTGCCGCTGTGCTTCTGGAATCGGTTGAGTGCTTCTCGGCCGAAGCAGACAGTGCCCTTTTACTTTGGTTGAGACTCGTCGCCAATTACACGAGAGCTAACACGTCCTCGTACAGCTTCCTCAAGTGACCATCAGACATATCCAAGATGGGTTCGTACATAAAGGAGTTAAGGTGAATACTCTCCGGTGTCATCAAGATAACTCTCTGGAGGGTTTCAATTACCGCGGCCTCTGTTGTGAACATTGACCTGAATCTTCCGAATAACTTGGCTGTTTGGTTGGCCCCGATACTTGAGACGAAGTCAGGATCAGCTAATTTTTCCACCATATACTTCTCTGCGGCGAGTCGAGTGGCGATCGATAGTACGATCTTGTTCTCGAAATTAATTCCATCGCCAGCCTTTAAGCAATCTAACGCTTCGCTATTGATGGTGTCCAGCACGGGGCGAGCGCCGTCCGATGAATCTTCAGTACCACCAAACAAAGAGTTGTAGATGCCATCAAAATCTTTATGGGTGATGGTGGTCGAGTCCGCTTTCCAGTGCAACAAAGATGTGAGCTGCCTATATTGAAGGTCTTCACCACCCTTCGTATATTCAATAATGTTGCGAATGAAGGGTATGGAGGCGATCTTCTTTCGCTGGTTCTTAAAAAAATTAGGGCGCCAATCGTTGACGAAGACGTTCTTGATGCCGGTCGCCTGCTCCAGTGCGACGCCCTTGGCCCCCTTGAAGGCCATCAGACAGTTAGGGTAGGGGACGAATCGGCTTTCGATAGTCCGGAAGAAGTCAAAGTTGTGCGACAGAATGATCTGCTTGAAGTATGGCTCCTCAGATATTTCCTTCAGATATTCAATAATCGCGTACTTGTTCTTGTAGTCGAACGAATCCGCAATGTCGTCGACTATGAAGACTGTGGGTTGCTTTGCCTTCTTTCGCGCTTCAACCTCAAAAATGATGTTAAGGATGTAAAGCGCCTTTTTTTCACCTGTGCTCAGCACTTGCATTAGGGCTGTCTTATCAACTGGCGCCCTGTCAGCACCATCCTCAAAGACAAAGCTAAGGTTAAGCAGAGGATCCTGGCCGAGGATGACGGAAACACGATTCCTTGCCTCTAGCTTGAATGGCACGAAGAAGCGCCGATTGAAAATCTCGATGACCGTTTCCCACTGCGTACGCTGAGCGGCTGCCGCTTCTTCAATTTCCTTCTTTCTCTTTTCGGCGTCTTGATACTTTGTCACCAAGTCCTTGTAAAGTTCAAGATGCGCGCAAAAGTATGACTTCCATAGTTCCTCCTTGAAGGCTTCAATGTTGTCAAGTTTTGGAAGCAATTCTTCATGCTCTTCCAAGTAGGCATTAAAGTCCCGAAGAGTAATGTTTTTGCTTATTAGTTTCTCGAGTTCGACATACTTCTTGCGAAGATCTTCGTCCTTGAAGATGGCCTCTTTTTCCTTCGCGATTAGCTCCTCAAGCTGCTTCTCTGTGCCAATCTCAACTTTAATGTCACCGTTTAGCGTCACCGTATGCTTGGCGTTGAAGAAACCATTATCGGCAAGATTTTTAGCTATCGTTGATGCATTGTAGTAATTGAAAATTCCCTTTTTGAAATAGGTTGAGGCTGCGAGCAATTCGTTGTATTTCTTTACGTAGTCAGCAATAGCTGTTTTGAAATCTTTAGTACCGAGGAATCCCAAGACCTTGTCATCAAAAATCTTGTCATAGAGGACCTCTGCGAACGGAGCATCTTTCTGAGTGAAAACTTCTTCCTTGACTCTGAGTAGGGCGCGATATAAATCCTGATCGGTTTTGGTGAATGCGGCTGAAATTTCCCGTTCCAGATCCTTCTTCGAGCCAGACTGCCCCTTCATTGCCTTCAGAAAAATCTCTTTTGATTTGTCGATGTCGGCGTGAAGATTTTCATATTCCTCACGCAGCTTGCTATCGACTAGCAGGGTCGAAGTTTTCTCGGTATGCCCCATCACTTCGTCATAGGGGCGAACGACGACAACCATCCCTTTGGCCAAGTCAGTTCCCGCCTCATCTTGAATGACCCTTTTGCATACGCGCGCCGGGAACACCCGATCCTGTGAGGGCTTGTCATTTGCCAAGTCCATAAATGTCTGCGCGAACGACGACTTCATCATGCCGTTCTGGGCGTAGATGGCGTAGACCGATCCCTTCGAGAAATCAAATAGATGGTCGAGCTTCTTTATGCCGTAGCAGTTCTCAAGAGCTATTTTGAGCATTTTCATTGTTATCCCTCGTGGACTTCGTTATCAATTGGCAAGTCAAAAGCCAGTTGAGTAAACTGGGGGCGATTCGGCCTTCTCTAGGATGGTAAGACGTTGCATACAAAAGTATTCTGTTTTTCGGCTACGGCAGCGCCCCAAGTGGCTCATGGCTGATCACCTACAGTTGCGCCTGGATACTGGAAAAAGCATTATCGCCGCGCTTGTAGCCAGGGCGCGGCCCCGGGAATTGTTCAGGCAAAACGAAAAGCTGACCCATTCCACTCGTGTGGAAAAGCTTCCATCCAGTCTGTTTGCCGGACTCGCTCCCCCCGCTGACTTGGTAAGCCCTTAGCGCAGTATGTCCCTTAGTGTCTATTCCCCAGCAATGTGGTTCGACCACACGAGCGAAACCGTCGTAGGTGAATGATAGGAGTTGGCGATTCTGAATTGCGGAGGAAATGCTCATAAGGACTCCAAGTGGCAGCAAGGCAATTATCGAAGAGACTATACATGCGCGGTGATTCGATCGCTGTAAGCGGAATGGTCACAAGTGCCAATCAACCGCAAAGCGGGCATCTTGTCAGCGACGGCTCAGGCCGATGACTTGCCAACCATTCCAGCCCTTCCGCTGGCCGCTTACCAAGGTACGCCGGCCGTCCAGGGATGCAGTTTTCGGCTCACTCAGCGGCCGCTCCTGACCGAAACCCAGCCAACCCGTAAATTAACTGGGATCAGGTGAACTTTTCATGTTCATAACGCCCTCAACGATCCCTGGAAATTCCTTTCCACCCGGAAGGGAGAGATGAATCTAGCCGGTTCATTCGTCACCCCCCATAATTCATCCTCCTGTCAAAACCGGTTCTTTCATGCGCTCCCTGCCCATCCTGCTGCTTGCTGTTCTGCTTTCCGCCTGTGTGACTCCGCCGCCACCCCCGCCTCCCGTGGTGACCCCCAAGCCGCCGCTCAAGGTGGCGCTGGTGCTGGGCGGCGGGGCGGCGCGCGGTTTTGCCCACATCGGCGTGATCAAGTCGCTGGAGGCGCAGGGCATCGTGCCGGACATCGTGGTGGGCACCAGCGCGGGTTCGGTGGTGGGAGCGCTGTATGCGGGCGGGATGAGCGGCTTCGAAATGCAGAAGCTGGCGCTGCAGATGGAGGAGGGCATGGTGCTGGACTGGACGTTGCCCAATCGGGGCGTGTTGAAGGGTGAGGCGCTGCAGGCCTTCATCAACCAGAAGCTCAGGAACCAGTCCATCCAGAAACTCCCCAAACCGCTGGGCGTGGTGGCAACCGACCTGCAAAGCGGCGAGATGGTGCTGTTTCGCCAGGGCAATACCGGCATGGCGGTTCGCGCTTCCAGCACCTTGCCGGGGATATTCCAGCCGGTCGAAATCAGCGGACGGGACTATGTGGACGGCGGCCTCACCTCGCCGGTGCCGGCCCAGGCCGCGCGCACCATGGGCGCGGATTTCGTGATTGCGGTGGATATTTCCAACGTCGGCCGTCGCGAAAAGCTCACCGGGACGATGGACGTGATGCTGCAGACCTTTGCCATCATGGGCCATGCCATCAGCCAGCACGAGCTGGAGGATGCGGACGTGGTGATCCGCCCGAAAACGGCTGCGATCAGCAGCACCGATTTCGAGGACCGGCATCTGGCCATCCTGGAAGGCGAGAAGGCGGCTGCGGCCATCATGCCGGAGCTGAAAGCCAGGCTTGCGAAGATGCGGGCGCGCTGACCGCACTCGCGCGGCCCTTGTCAAAAGGCTGCAGGCGAAATCACTGACTGATCCTTTCCAGGATCAACTGCGCGATCTGTTTGTTCGAAGGCAGATAGGTATGCCAGGCCGGGATGCGGATTGTTTCGCTGACCCATTCCGCGCTCGCCTCGGCAACCGATACCAGGCCGTCGTTTGCCTCGTCCTTGAACGGGCTCAGCCGGCCTGTCCAGCCCGATACGCCCACCATGCTGATGGTGGGCACCAACCCTGCTCCGATTTCCGCCATTCTGCTGGGGGACGCCAGCAACTGTCCGCAGTCTCCCGCCAACGCACGAAACAGCCAGTTGCGACGCAGCTTCTGCGCCAGGCATGAAGGCTGGATCGGCGAGCCGAGCAGAAAGATCCGGCGCGGCAACGGGGTGCCCGGCGGCAGCGCGGCCACGGCGGCGCGCAGCAGCACGCCGCCCAGCGAATGTCCGATCAGCACGTAGTCGCCATGGGTGGCCAGCGCTTCGATCCGGGCGACCAGCCGTTTGCGGATGGAAGCAGCGCTCTGGAACGTGGCGACGTAGCCCAGCGTATGGGTGTGTATGCCATGTGCGCGCAGCCGTGCCAGCAGGCGCCACCCCGATATCGGCGAGCGGCCCATGCCGTGAACAAAAAGTGCCTGCACCTGCTCTCCCGATCAAACGAAAAAATACATCAAAAACAAATTAACGCGCTGTATCGCACCGCACATGCACGTCATCGGTGCATGCACGCCCTGTGTAAAAACAGGACAGCCTGAACTTGTGCCGTGTTTTCTGCTGTTGGCGGCGATTTGGCCTGATCCGGGTTGTTGGCACAGCCCCTGCTTGATACGAATTGTTCGACGTCGAAGGCTGACGATGGTTGATGCCATGCGCGCAACCGTGAACGCCACCCGTTATCCACTTTATGAAAGGAACATCATGACACCACAGCAAATCACGCTCGTCCAGAACTCATGGGCTGACGTCGTACCGATCCAGGACACCGCTGCGGGCCTGTTCTATCAGCGCCTGTTTTCGCTCGATCCATCCGTCAGGCCGATGTTCAAGGGCGACATGCGGGAACAGGGAAAAAAGCTCATGAGAATGCTGGGGCTGATCGTGAACAGCCTGACCCGGCTCGATGAGCTGATACCCGTGGCCCAGGAAATGGCGGTCAAGCATGTCGGCTACGGTGTCGAGGCCGAACATTACGACACGGTCGGCGCGGCGCTGCTGTGGACGCTGGAACAGGGACTGGGCCCGAAATTTACCGCGGAGGTGAAAGCTGCGTGGGCGGCGGCCTACGGCACCCTGGCGCAGGTGATGAAGGATGCGGCTTACGCGCCTGCCTGAGCGTCAGGCCTGCATCTTCCCGTTGTTAAGGCTGCGCTGAACAGGTTGGTTTGCCGTGTAGTTCGACGAGCCTGTCCTGCGCAACGTCGAAGGGCCTGTCCTGAGCAATGTCGAAGGGCCTGTCCTGAGCAAGTCGAAGGGCTCACCACGAACGGCCTGATCAAACAGTATGGGGACGGTCCGCAAGGGAATGAAGTCGTGGGAGCGGGCTTGCCCGCGAATGCCGGTGCCGCGGGGTGCGGGCGCCAGCTTGCTGGTAGTGGGGTGGTGGTTCGCCGCAGTGCGTTTCGCGGGCAAGCCCGCTCCTACGGGGGGACCTGCGACCGCTATCTATCTGGCTCCGACCCAATACTGTTCACTTAACTTCGATCCGTTCGCCTGTCGAAAAAAGCTCATCGAAGGACTTGTTCGGTGTCTTCTTAAAGACTTAAAGACTTAAAGACTGGGCAGCAAACCAGGCCGATCGTTGCATGCCTGCTCCCCTGGCTTCCCCATACGTTTTTTCAGACAGATAAAAGCCCCTGAAACAGGCCCGGCGTTTTCGGCATTCTGGACCTGGGGGCAAGCAGTCGTCTTATGCGGCCTTTTGTTGTGCCTTGAAGCTTGCCTGCGGGGCCTCGATTTTCTCGACCTTGCGCTGGCGCTCGTAAAGGAAGGCCAGGACTTCATGGCGAAAATGGTTGTAGCGGGCGTCGCCGGACAATTCCACGCGCTTGCGCGGACGTTCCAGGTCAATCCGCAGAATCTCGCCGATGCTGGCGGAAGGGCCGTTTGTCATCATGACGATGCGATCCGACAGCAGCACGGCTTCGTCGACATCGTGCGTGATCATGATCACCGTGTTGCCGAGGTCGGCGTGAATTTCCATCAGCGAGTCCTGCAGATGAGCACGCGTCAGGGCGTCGAGCGCACCGAAGGGCTCGTCCAGCAACAGGACCTTGGGTTCCATGGCCAGCGCACGTGCAATGCCCACGCGCTGTTTCATGCCGCCGGAAATCTCGTCGGGACGCTTGTCCATGGCGTGGGTCATGTGCACCAGTTCCAGGTTGTGGGTGATCCAGTCGCGCATCTCGGACTTGCTCTTCTTGCCCTTGAACACCTGCCTGACTGCCAGTTCGACGTTTTGATACGCCGTCAGCCAGGGCAGCAGGGAATGGTTCTGGAACACCACGGCGCGCTCGGGGCCGGGGGCGTTGACCTCGCGGTCTTCCAGCAGCACACCGCCTTCGGTGGCCTGGTACAAGCCGGCGACGATGTTCAGCACGGTGGACTTGCCGCATCCGGAGTGGCCGATCAGGCTGACGAACTCGCCCTTGGCGATATCCAGGTTGACCTTGTCGAGCGCGCGGAAGGGACCCTTGGGGGTGGGGAAGTCGATCGAGACTTCAGATAGTTGCAGATGCTTGTTCATGGTATGGACTCCGTGTATTGGCTTAGCGCAGGATGGCGTTCTTGTCCCAGCTCACTTTTTTCTGCAGCAGCAGCATGGCGCGGTCGAGCATGAAACCGATCAGGCCAATCACCAGCACGGCGACCATGATCCGGCCCAGCGAATTGGAACTGCCGTTCTGGAATTCGTCCCAGACGAATTTTCCCAGGCCCGGGTTTTGCGCCAGCATCTCGGCGGCGATCAGCACCATCCAGGCAATGCCGAGCGACAGGCGCAGGCCGGTGAACATCAGCGGCAGGGAAGCGGGCAGGATGATCTTGAATACGTGGGTGAGGGCATCCAGGCGCAATACCTTGCTGACGTTGAGCAGATCCTTGCTGACGTTGGCCACGCCCACTGCGGTGTTGATGACGGTTGGCCACAGGCAGCACAGCAGCACCGTGAACATCGAGGTGAGGTAGGACTTTGAGAAGGTGGGATCCTGACTCACATACACGGCGCTCACGACCATGGTGACCAGCGGCAGCCAGGCCAGCGGCGATACCGGCTTGAACAACTGGATCAGCGGGTTGACCGCGGCATAGACCGATTCGTTGAGACCGATCAGGATGCCGAGCGGAATCGCGATCAGCGAGGCCAGAAAAAATCCGGACAAGACCGTGAAGAGGCTGGTTCCGATCTGGTCGACGAAGGTCGGTTTGCCCGTGTAGGGCCGGATGACAACCTTCGCCTGAGGGTCGGTTGCCAGGGTTTCCGCATTGCGGACTTCCTGACGCGCAATGAAATCCTGCTCGCGCTGGCGTTCTTCCTGGTGTTCGGTTACCAGGTTGGTGGTTTGCTCCCACACTTGAACCGGACCGGGGAATTCACCCAGCGAGGTGTGGATCATGCGGGCGGCATTGAACCAGAGAAACAGGAACAGCAGGATGCCGATCAGAGGCAACATCAAGCTGCGTCCAATAAGCATGACTTGATCCCGTGTGGGCAACAGGCGCCCCGGATTCGTGCTGATATTCGATAGGGTAGTGCTTTTCATGATGTTTCCTTTTGCAACTTGGGCAAGGGGCTGGCCATGCACACCCTCCCTTTATGAGCGGGTGTGCATGCTGCCGTTATGGCTTTGCTTTGCCTTTCAAGCCAATCTTGAACTTCTCCAGATAGGCATTGGGTTTCCTGCCGTCGTAGGTGACGTTGTCAATGAACTCTTTCTGCGGAGGCTTGTAGCCGGTTTCCTTGGCAAAGTCAGGGAAGTCGCTCGCTTTCATCTTGCCTTCCGCGATCAGCTCCCTGGCAGCCTGGGCGTAGATGTCGGGCCGGTACACTTTCTTCGCAATGCTGGCGTACCAGCTGTCCGGCTTGGCCTCTGAGATCTGGCCCCAGCGGCGCATCTGGGTGAGGTACCAGATCGCATCCGAGTAGTAGGGGTAGGTCGCGTTGTGGCGGAAGAACACGTTGAAGTCCGGCACCGCGCGCTTGTCGCCCTTTTCGTACTCGAAGGTTCCGGTCATGGAATTGTCGATGACATCCACATCGGCGCCGACATAGTTCGGCTTGGAGAGAATCCGCGATGCCGCGACACGGTTGGCGTTGTTGCCGTCATCCAGCCACTTGGCGGCGCGGATCATGGCCTTGACCACGCGGATGTGGGTGTTGGGGTACTTGTCCGCCCAGGTCTGTGAAACACCGAAGACCTTTTCCGGGTTGTTCTTCCAGATCTCGTAGTCGGTGATGACCGGTACGCCGATGCCCTTGAATACGGCCTGCTGGTTCCATGGCTCGCCCACACAGTAACCGTCGATGGTGCCGGCTTCCAGCGTGGAGGGCATCTGCGGCGGCGGCGTGACCGAGAGCAGGGCGTCAGCCTTGATCTGGCCGCTGGTGTCGCCCTTGTCCGGCGCATAGTAGCCGGGATGAATGCCGCCTGCGGCGAGCCAGTAGCGCAGCTCGTAGTTGTGGGTGGACACCGGGAACACCATGCCCATTTTGAAGGGTTTGCCAGCCTTCTTGTAGTTCTCGACCACCGGCTTCAAGTAGTCCGCCTTGATCGGGTGTACAGGCTTGCCGTCGGCGCCTTTCGGGATGCGCTTTTTCATTTCCTCCCAGACCGACTTGGAGACGGTGATGCCATTGCCGTTCAGGTCCATGGAGAAGGCGGTGATGATGTCGGCCTTGGTGCCGTAGCCGATGGTGGCGCCCAGCGGCTGGCCGGCGAGCATGTGGGCACCATCGAGTTGGCCGTCGATGACGCGATCGAGCAGCACTTTCCAGTTGGCCTGCGCTTCCAGCGTCACGTACAAGCCTTCATCCTCGAAAAAATGCTTTTCGTAGGCAATGGCCAGCGGGGCCATGTCGGTGAGCTTGATGAAGCCAAACTTCAGGTCGGGCTTTTCGGCGGCACCCACGGCGCCGGCCACGGCTTCATTGATCCCGCCGGCCAGCGTCAGCGCCAGTGCCAGGGGGGTGAGCAAAAGGCCCTTCATGAGTTGTCTTCTATTCATCGTGCTTCTCCTTACAGGTTAAGTGTTGATTGCCGGCCAGGCCTGGGTGCCCTGTTCGGCCCCGAACGACTGCCCGGGTCAAGGAGAGTTAAGCAGCTGCCATGCCAGGAATGTAGTTGATTGATATTCAAGGAAATATTGTTGTTTTATGGATATCGGGCAGTGGAAAATGCTCACTCATGGTGCGGCGTGCACCGGAGAGGGTCTGCGCGGCGCACTGTTGGTACATCCAGGCCAGAGTGTGTTGAAACGGACGGGTTGCAGGCGTTTGACTGAACGACTTGCGTTGGCCGGGAGGGGCCAGGAGAAATGCTTCGCGACTATTGCAGCCCCTTGACGGTGCTCGCAAGGGCGTGTGAGGTCCCCGCTGCTGCGCGGCGACCCTTCAGCAGGATTTGAGT
>JAIOJU010000138.1 GCA_019911765.1 Thiobacillus sp. | reverse complement strand
CAGCGCTATATTGCACTCAGCAGTTTGTGCACTGTCACGAGGATATGGTGCGGCTGTTAGCCACCAATTTCGACCAGATTGTCGAACAGTAACTTGGGGTATGCGAAGAGGTTAATCAAATACAGAAAAGCCCGGATGAACCGGGCTTTTCTGTATTTGGGCGCTTAGTTTTTTCTGGACTCGATCGGCAGTTTTGCCTCTTTCCATTCCGGGAATCCTCCACGGAACCAGTGGACGTTTTTCCAGCCGGCCTGGATTGCGAGCGTGGCTGATTTGTAGCTTTTCCAGCAGATGGTGCCGTCGCAGTACATTATTAACGGTGCATTTTTGTCCTTGGGCAGTTTATACAAGGCGAACTGGTCATCAGCCGGGTCGAAACCCACTTCCTTGGCGCTGCTTTCCTTGTAGGGTACAAAAATCGCGCCCGGAACATGGCCGATTTCGTATTCTTCCTCGTTTCGCACATCGTATATGGGCATGCCTTTGGCGATCAGCGCCTTGGCTTCGCTAGCCGAAATAAGCTTTGCGCCAGGCAGACTGGTGGGCGTGGTGTTCAGCATGGAGGCAACGCTTTTGAAGTCTTCCCGGGTGGCGGCGCTGAGGGCGAGATTGAGGCTGTTGCCTTTTTGCAGTGCGGCGGCCAGTTTTTGCTGGGAGGCAGCGGGCACGGATTCAGGCAGGACAGAAAGTGCGCGCAACGGAACCGAAGCGCTGGTCAGCAGGATGCGCCCGCCATTGGCGGCTGCCCAGGTTTTGGCTTCTTCGGCAGACGCTACCGCCATATCGTAGCGGCCCAGCTTCAAGCCAAACAGCGGCGCTTCGGCCATGCTGTGAAATTTGACTTCGGTGAAGTCGCTTTTGGCCAGTCCACGGCTGTTGATTTCGCTGCGGGCGATGCTGCCTATCAAGGATTCGTAATCAGGCAAGCCCAGGCGGGCATTTGATTTGCCTGCCAGGGTCCCCTTGAAGTTTGGCCCGGCGACAAAAGCGGCTGATGTAACTTCACTGGACTTGAGAACGGGCTCGAACTTGAACTTGTGGATGTTCGCAATGACCTGGACAGGTCCGAAAACCATGTCCAGCGTGCCTTCCTTGGCTTGCTTGATGGCAGTGAAGCCACGCTTGTAATACTGGAGCCGGACCGGCTGACCGACCGCGCGCTCGACCTCGCGGGTAAATGCGCGATAGCGTTGATTGGTATTGCTATCGGAGATGGACTCGTGTTGATCCAGGACCACGCCCAGCGTAAGTGTTGCTGCCTGCGCATAGGCCGACACCAGTAAAAAAGGCAGTACGATTAAACGCAGCATGGCGATCTCCACAAATTTATCTGTGGGATAACGGCCATCAAATGATGAAATTTAACAAAAACCTGAATCTATTCAGGTTTTCCGGCAAGCCACGTCTGCAGCGTCGTACGCAAAAGATCTTCTTGTACCGGCAGGGTCAGGGCGGCATCGATGCGCAGGCGGGTGCGAACGGCATCGAGCACGGACTGATGGGCCGGTTCATAAAAGACCAGGATCTTTGTGCCGGGGGAGGCTTGCGCTGTGGCCAGCAGAGACTCGAGATTCGACAAACGGTCCCGGAAGTCCGACTGGTGATAAAAGTCCGCCACGATGACGACGGGCGGTGCTTTGCGTATCAGGCTGATGGCTTTGCGTTCTGACCATTCAGAGACAACCGAATAGCCTAATTCCAGATACAGTTTTTTATAGCCAGCCGTGCCAATGAAGGCATTGACCATGAGCAGCGTGGGAAACGTACTCATGCCTCGGCTTTTTTGGCGGGCTTTTTGGCTGCTGGCTTTTTGGTTGTCGCCTTCTTCGTGGCCGGTTTCTTGGCTGCGGGTTTCTTTGCCGGGGCCTTCTTGTCCGCAGGTTCTTGGGCTTCGGCCTTGGTTTTTTTCGTGGCCGCGGGTTTGGCGGCAGCCTTCTTCTTCGCCGGTTTTTTGGCCGGACCCTTGGCGACACGTGCGGCGATGAGATCGATGGCTTCTTCGATCGTGATCTCTTCGGGCGTGATGTCCTTGGGCAAGGTGGCGTTGGTGGCACCATGCTTCACATAGGGGCCGTAGCGGCCGCTGCGCACGGTGATGTCCTTGCCGTCTTCCGGGTGGGGGCCGAGATTTTTCAGAACCGATGCCGCAGAGTCGCCGCGACCTTCGCGTTCCATGACCAGCACTTCCAGTGCGCGCGGCAGGTCGATTTCATAGACGCTGTCGGTCTTGGGAATCGATTTGAACTTGCCGTCGTGCAGCAGATAGGGCCCGAAACGGCCGTTGTTGGCAACGATGGGCAGGCCGGTGGTGGGGTGGTGTCCCACCTCACGCGGCAGCGACAGAAACTTGAGCGCCAGCTCGAGCGTGGCATTTTCCAGCGGGATGTCCTTGGGCCAGGATGCACGGCGCGGCTTGGGTGCTTTCTTGTCCTCGGGCATCTCGCCGATCTGGACATAAGGGCCGAAGCGGCCGGAAAGCAGTTTGATATCCAGACCGCTGGCCGGATCCTTGCCCAGGATGTTGTCGCCTTCGATGGCGTTGGCGTGCAAGGGACGCGTGTAATCGCATTCCGGATAGCCGGAGCAGCCGATGAACAGCCCGCGCTTGCTGGCCTGCATGAACAGCGGCTTGCTGCATTTGGGGCAGGCTTCGGGAATCGGGCAACCACGCTCGACGTCCTGCTTGGCTTTCAGTTCGCCGTCGAATTCGCTCCAGAACTCGCCCAGCAGCTTCGACCAGACACGCTTGCCGTTGGAGACATCGTCGAGCTTGTCTTCCAGCTTGGCGGTGAAGTCGTAATCGACGTAGTGGTTGAAATGCCGGGTAAGGAAGCAGTTCACCAGGCGGCCGATGTCGGTCGGCTGGAAGCGCTTCTTTTCCAGCAGGACATATTCGCGATCCTGCAGCGTGGAGATGATGCTGGCGTAGGTGGAAGGACGGCCTATACCATACTCTTCCAGCGCCTTCACCAGGCTGGCTTCAGTGTAGCGCGGCGGCGGCTGGGTGAAGTGCTGCTCGCCGTAGAGTTTGTCGACCGGCAAAGTTTCGCCTTCGACCAGTGCCGGCAGCTTGGACTCTTCCTCGTCTTCGTCATCCTGGTATACCGCCAGGAAACCGGCGAAGGCCAGGGTTTGTCCGGTGGCGCGGAAAGTGCCCTCGCCTACCGTGATATCGGCGGCAACCGTATCGAACTGCGCCGGGGTCATCTGACAGGCCACGGTGCGTTTCCAGATCAGTTCGTAAAGACGGGCCTGATCGGCGGTCAGAAACTTCTTCACGGCCTCGGGCGTACGCGTGACCGAGGTGGGACGCACGGCTTCGTGCGCCTCCTGTGCATTCTTGGTCTTGGCCTTGTAGGCAATCGCCGTGGGCGGCAGAAAATCCTTGTCGAAGTTGGCGCCCACATACTTGCGGATGTCGGTGATGGCTTCCTGCGCCAAATTCACCGAGTCGGTACGCATGTAGGTGATGAGGCCGACCGGACCTTCGCCCAGGTCCATGCCTTCGTACAATTGTTGCGCGGTGCGCATCACCCGGTCGGTAGTCATGCCGAGCTGGCGCACGCCGGCCTGTTGCAGGGTCGAGGTGGTGAACGGGGCGCCGGGATGACGGGCGCGACGCTTCTTTTCGATGCGCATGACGCGCGCGTCCTTGCCTTCCAGCGTGGCCAGCCATTCCTTGCTGCGCGCCTCGTGTTCGACCGTGAACTGGTCGAGCTTTTCACCCTTGAAGTGCGTCAGCTTGGCGGAAAATGGCTGGCTGCCTTTGTGGGTGTCGAGATGCAGCGACCAGTATTCACGCGGCACGAAGGCTTCGATTTCCTCTTCGCGCTCGACAATCATGCGTAGCGCGGGCGACTGCACGCGCCCCGCGCTCAAGCCAGGGCTGATCTTGCGCCACAGCAAGGGTGACAGGTTAAAACCGACCAGATAATCGAGCGCACGGCGCGCCTGCTGGGCATCGACCAGATCGGTGGCAATTTCGCGTGGGTTGCGCACGGCATCCTGCACCGCCGACTCGGTGATCTCGTAAAAAGCCACACGCTTCATCGGCGTCTTGACCTTGCGCTCCTTGAGGATTTCGCTGATGTGCCAGGAAATCGCTTCACCTTCGCGGTCCGGGTCGGTTGCCAGCAACACTTCGTCAGCTTTCTTGGCCGCCTTGACGATGGCTTCGACATGCTTGGCATTGCGTTCGATGACCTGATATTTCATGGTGAAATTTTCAGTGTCGACCGCGCCGGTTTTCGGCTGCAGGTCGCGAACGTGGCCATAGCTGGCGAGAATGTCGTAATCCGCGCCGAGGTATTTCTGCAGCGTTTTGGATTTGGACGGAGATTCGACGATAACGAGTTTGGACATGGTTATAGGTTTAGTGCAGACGTCCCGGCTCGTGATTCAGCAACATGTCTTCCAGATGCGTGAAATGCTCGATCAGTCCACGGCTCCACAGCACGATCAGGGTCATCCAGCGCACGTGGTCGGGCTCGATGTCTTCGCCGCCCAGCGCCATCAGGCCGGAAATGACCCATTCACGGGATTCAGGATCGAGAATTTCAGCGCTCACCAGATAGGTCAGTTCATTGCGGCAGGCGTCATTGAGCCGTTCGGTCTCTTCGGGCGCGTAGTGACGGTAGTGCACGTGGGACAGGCGCTCATGCGAGACGCTGGCCGTCAGGTTGGCAAACCAGTCGAGGGCGGCGTTGATGTCCGCCTCCTCAAAACCGGCGGCAAACAGGCGTTTTTCCAGCGCGTCGCGATCGGGCGCGAGTTCCGCCATGCGGAAACTTTCGTATAGGTAAACCAGGATATCGAGCATAGTGTCAGTGAATTTTTTGGTAACGCCCGCCAGGCAAGGATGCAATGCGCCCGTCCAGTTCAAGCGTCAACAGCTTCGCTGAAAGCGCATCCAGCGTCAACCCGGTTCTTTGAGCCAGGGTGTCGAGCGTGGTTGGCGCGCCGTCCAGCGCGTCCAGCACCGGGTCGGATACGGACTCCGGCTGAACCGGCGGGGCGAGCCGTTGCTGCACCTGCGAGGGGCACGCCGCCAGACTCTCGCCCTGCGGGCGGTCTTGGCGCAGCCAGGTCAGCTCGTCGAGAATATCGGCCGCCGATTCCACCAGTTTGGCGCCCTGCTTGATCAGGGCGTGGCAGCCGCGCGCCAGCGGTGAGTGAATCGAACCGGGGATGGCGAAGACTTCGCGTCCTTGTTCGGTGGCGACGCGCGCGGTGATCAGCGAGCCGCTGTCGGGCGCAGCCTCTACAACCAGCACGCCGCGGCTCAGGCCGCTGATGAGCCGGTTGCGGCGCGGAAAATGGCCGGGCAAAGGGGCAGTACCGAGCGGAAACTCCGACACGATGAGCCCGTTTTCGGCCAGTTGATGTGCCAGTGTCTTGTTTCGGGCCGGATAAATCCGGTCGATTCCGGTGCCGATGATGGCAACGCTGGACCCTGCGCCCGCCAGTCCGCCGCGGTGGGCCGCCGCATCGATTCCGAGCGCCAGCCCGCTGATGATGGTGAATCCGGCATCGGACAAGGCGTGGGCAAAGGCCTCGGCGTCGCGCACGCCTTGCGGAGTGGCGTTGCGGCTGCCGACCATGCCGAGCCCGGGCCGGCCGAGCAGGGCGCGCTGCCCCTTGCAATACAGGATGGCGGGCGGGTCGGCGATTTCGAGCAGGGTTCTGGGATAGTCCTCGTCTGCCAGCGTCATCAGGCTGTTGCCGGGCTGCTCCAGCCAGGCGCGAGCCGCGTCCAGTTCAGCCGCGTCCGGGCCGGCGAGCAAGGCGTCGCACTGCGCGGAAGACAGGTGTGGGGCCAGCATGCCGCGGCTGGATGCCAAAACGGCCTCCGGAGAACCGAAGGCCGTTAACAGGCGGATCAGGCTGGTGTTGCCTACGCCTGGAATCAGGCTCAGGCGCAGCCAGGAATCAAGATCGCTCAGGGGGTTTTCACCGAATCAAGCAGGTACACCGGCCCATCGGATTGCATGATGAGCGCGTAGGAGACCCGGTCGTATACACGATACACCATCACCAGGCCGCTTCGCGTGTCGGGTAGCTTGACCGCACGGTCGCTGCTATTGCCGAGACAGGTGTTGCGGAAAGTGTTGCGCACCTCAGCGGTCTGATCGTAAGTGACTTTGCTGTTTTCTTTCAGGCAGCGCACATCGTTGTACAACCATGCGCCGCCATTGGGAATGCCTGACGTTTTTTCGTTGACCCAGGTCATGCGGTCTTTTTCATCACGCGTGAGGTTTACGGCCTTGCCTTCGCGGAACACCGACAATACATGACCGGGCTCCAGACCATCGTTGCTGCCACGGTTGATTACCACGGTCTGGTAGCGACCGCTGTCCGACAGGCCGCCGTAGGCGGAGATGATGCGGCCGCTGATCCGATTTTCCGGTGCACGCGGGAGATACTCGAAGGTCGTGCTGTCGCTGGCTTCCACCAGCTTGTCCTTGGGCAGGATTTCCTGTGCCGACTGGGTGATGCGGATTTTCTGCGGCGCGCCCTCCACCAGGGTGCGCGCGTCGCCCAGGTATTCGACTTCATATCCCAGCACTTCGCCCGTTTCCGGATCTTTCAGTGCCTTGCCGGGGCGCAGCACGTTCCAGCGGGTGATGCCGGCCTTGCCACCGGTGGCGAAAGCGTCATCACCAGAACCCAGAACCACGCGCTCCAGATTGGTACCGAGGATGAAGGGCGCATCATCGAGCGCACCTTTGGGCACAACCCGGGGTTGCGACAGGAAGGGGTGGATGGCCCGGATCGGAATGGCGGGAACGGCTTCATCGCCGATATCGGTCGCGCGTACGCCGGGAGACAGCTTGACCGTCCGCATGCCATTATCGCCGCTCTTGACCAGCGACAGACGGGGTTCCTTGCCACTGCGGTCGAGCACGACCCTGTCACCCGGATAAATCCAGTGCGGATTCTTGATTTCCTCGCGGTTCATGTTCCAGATCTGGGGCCAGCGCCATGGATCCTTGAGAAAGCGACCGGAAATGTCCCACAGGGTGTCGCCTTTGACCACGACGTATTGGTCGGGCGCGTTGTCCTGCAGTTCAAGGGAATCGGCCAGCGCGGGAGTGGCCAGCAACAGGGCGAGTGAAACTACGAGTTGACGCACGGGGGAACCCTCCATTTAGACATTGTCTAATTTTGCGTTGAAAATATACTGTGCGCTAAGGTTACGGCTATCTGCTGCCTTATATTTAGGGTTGCGCGTATCTGAATGCAGATTTTGCATCAAAGTGTGCACCCAGCCCCTTCATCCGTAAAGAGTTTTATGGCGATACTGAACATTTTGCATTATCCCGATACGCGCCTGCACACGATAGCCAAACGCGTGGTCACGGTGGATGCACGCATACGCACGTTGATCGAAGACATGGCGGAAACCATGTATGCCGCCCCTGG
Source organism: Thiobacillus sp. (assembly GCA_019911765.1). Classification (GTDB taxonomy): domain Bacteria; phylum Pseudomonadota; class Gammaproteobacteria; order Burkholderiales; family Thiobacillaceae; genus Thiobacillus. Next base: position 3,411 of record JAIOJU010000138.1, on the reverse strand, counting down.
AATAGGCCTGGCGGCAACGCAGGTCGACGTGCACGAACGCGTCATCGTGATCGATATTTCTGAAACACATGATGCATTGAAGGTATTCATCAACCCGGAAATCATCGCCCAGTCGGGCCGCGCCGAGGGCGAGGAAGGCTGCTTGTCGGTGCCCGGGGTTTTCGACAAGGTCGAGCGTGCCGAGCGGGTGACGGTGCGCGCACTGGATCGTGATGGCAAATCGTTTGAACTCAATGCAGACGGCTTGCTGGCAGTATGCATCCAGCATGAAATGGATCATTTGCAAGGCAAGGTTTTTGTCGATTATTTGTCCGGCCTCAAGCGCAACCGCATCAAGACCAAACTGCTGAAACAGGCTCGCGAACACAAGCCCGATGCCGCGCCGGTGCGCGCATCGCTCTGAGTCGCTATCCGTGCGCATTCTGTTTGCCGGAACGCCGCCATTTGCCGCGGCTGCGCTGAATGCGCTGGCGGATGCCGGGCATGAAATCGTTCTGGTTTTGACCCAGCCAGACCGCCCGGCGGGTCGGGGCATGAAACTCAGCCCCAGCGCGGTCAAACAGGCGGCGCTGTTGCGCGATTTGCCGGTATATCAGCCCCCTACCCTTAAAACGCCGGAAGCGCAGGCCGCGCTGCGTGCCGCCGATGCCGATGTCATGGTGGTTGCGGCCTACGGTTTGATCCTGCCGCAAGTTGTCCTGGACTTGCCGCGTTTTGGTTGCCTCAACATCCATGCTTCATTGTTGCCCCGCTGGCGTGGTGCGGCGCCAATCCAGCGCGCCATTCTGGCGGGTGACGCAGAAACCGGCATCACCATTATGCAGATGGATGCCGGACTGGACACCGGTGCAATGCTGTCCAGAATCGTTGTGCCGATTGGCGATGCCGATACGGCGGCCAGCTTGCACGACACGCTGGCCGCCGCCGGCGCCACGGCCATCGTTGCGGCATTGGCGCACTACGCTGAATTGGTGCCGGAGGCACAGGACGATACGCAGGCGACGTATGCCGCCAAGCTCAGCAAGGAGGAGGCGCAGCTGGACTGGCATCAGCCAGCCGAGACGCTTGCGCGCGCTGTGCGCGCCTACAATCCGGCCCCCGGCGCCTGGACGCTGCTGAGCGGCGCACCGTTAAAAATCTGGTCGGCGCAGACTTGCGCAGAAACGGGAGCACCGGGAGAAGTGTTGCGTGCCGACGCGGACCACTTGATCGTTGCGTGTGGGTCGGGTGCGCTGGACGTGCGGGAACTTCAGCCAGCGGGGAGCAAACGGATGACCGCCGCCGCCTTTCTGTCTGGCCGACCCCTTTCGCCGGGTACGCGTTTCGGTTCCTGAATCGGGCCCGGTGGCCATTATTTCAGGCGTGCCGCGAGGCTCGCCCTGTTATCATCCGCCACTGAACAACAGCGGTTTGAATTGAATGGATCAGCAGATAAACCGGGGCTTTTTTCTCCATGCGTAAGCTGCAAAAACTGGCAGCCGATGCGCTGGAAGAGGTGCTGGCTGGCGCGGCGCTGCATCAGGTTCTACCGCGACGCGTTCAGCAACTGGATACGCCGGGTGAGCGCGGCGCCTTGCAGGATATTGTCTACGGCAGCCTGCGCCAGCTGGGCCGGCTGGATGCCTGGCTGACCGCGCTGCTGGAACGCCCGCTGACCGACCCGCAACTGGGCTGGCTGCTGCGTGTGGCGCTCTACCAGCTGGCTTACACCCGTGCCCCCGCCCATGCGGTGGTTCACAATGCGGTGACCGCCGCGGGCGAAGGCTGGCGCCGCGGCCTTGCCAACGCGGTGCTGCGCAATTTTCAGCGGCGCCGGGCCGAGCTGGAAAAAATAGCCGACGCACAGCCCTCGGCACGCTGGTCGCACCCCGACTGGTGGATCGAGAAGCTGCGAAACGAACACCCCGAACATTGGCAAGGCATACTCGAAGCGGGCCTGCAGCATCCGCCGTTTACCCTGCGTGTCAATTGCCGTCATGGCGACGTGGCGAGTTACCTGCAGCGTCTGGCCGAGGCGGAACTGCCCGCCCGTCAAACCGGTCCGGACGCAGTCACCCTCGACAAGGCCGTGCCGGTGCATACGCTGCCGGGTTTCGACCTCGGCCATGTATCGGTGCAGGATGCCGGTGCCCAGTGGGCGGCGCGGCTGCTGGATGCGCAGCCGGGCGAGCGGGTGCTGGACGCCTGTGCCGCACCCGGAGGCAAAACCGGTCATATTCTGGAACGTGCCGCATCCGACGCAAACCCGGTGGCACTGACCGCACTCGATGTGGATGCGACACGGCTGCAGCGGGTACAGGAAAACCTCGATCGCCTCCAGTTGAAGGCAAACCTGGTCGAGGGAGATGCGGCAAACCCGGATGCCTGGTGGGACGGCCAGCCATTTGATCGCATTCTGGCCGATGTGCCCTGCAGTGCGTCGGGCGTGGTGCGTCGCAACCCCGATATCAAATGGCTGCGTCGCCCCGACGACATCGCGAAGTTTGCCGCACAACAGGCCGTCATGCTGGAGCGTCTCTGGCCGCTTCTGGCTCCGGGTGGTACATTGCTCTACGCAACCTGCTCAATCTTCAATGAAGAAAACGATGGGCAGGTGTGCGCGTTCCTGGCGAATCACGCGCGTGACGCCGAGCGTCGCTTGCTTCCTGAGCCCTTGTCTGACGGATCGTTGCTGCCTGATACCGAGCATGATGGTTTTTACTACGCCTTGCTGCATAAAGTTTGACCCACTGATTCGTGGGCTGCTCGGCTTGCTGCTGGCTTGCTGGATCGGTTTGGGGGGCAGTGCGCAGGCGAGCGATAAAAGCACGGTCAAGCAAGCCGTCATCCAGGCCACGCCACAAGGCTATACCCTGGATGCGGACATCAACGTGGTGCTCAACAGCACGCTGGAAAACGCGCTCTCCAAGGGCATCAATCTGTATTTTCTGCTGGAGCTGGAACTCACCCGGCCGCGCAACTGGTGGCTGGACGAAACCATAGCCGAACCGGTGCGCAAGCAGCGGATTTACTACCATCTCCTGTTGCGGCGCTATGTGGTCGAAATCGGCTACACCACGCGCACGGTCGCGACGCTGAATGAAGCGCTGGCCATGCTGGGGACCGCCGAGGCATGGCAGATACTGGAACGCGGCGCACTCAAGCCGGGCCAGCGCTACGATGCGCGCCTGCGCCTGCGTCTCGACACGTCGCAGTTGCCCAAACCCCTTTCCATCGGTGCGGTGTCCGGTGACAAATGGGAACTGGTGACGCCCTGGCATGAGTGGTCGTTTGATGCGCCGGCCGCTCCGGTAATCCCGCCCCCCGTGCCATTGCAACCCCTGCCCTGATGCGCAGCCTGATTGCTGTCGCCCTGGTTCTGGGCATCGTGCTGCTGGGACTGGTGTTTTTTGCCAGTGGCGACAGCAATCA
>JAIOJU010000014.1 GCA_019911765.1 Thiobacillus sp. | reverse complement strand
CATGCCATTTCCATCCCGGCTTTCAGGTCTTCCCAGGCACCTTCACCCGTCTGCCGCAGCTCTTCCAGGCGCTTTTGCGCAGCAGCCTTCTTGGCGTGCAATTCATCAATATGCTTGTGATATTCCGCGCGGGTGTCTGCGCTTACCTGATCCGCCCTGGCGGACAGCTTGTCGATTTCAGCATTCCAGATGTCCAGTTTTGAGTGCATTTTGCGGACATATTCTTCTTTCGTGCTCATGACGCATCCTTTCGGTGGTTGATTGGGGCTGCTGGTTCAGTCTAGTTTACATACCGAAGCGAAGCCAGTTCAGGCGGCGGCCTCCGCAGAGACTTGCTTGCAACGACCCGCTTTTTTTCGGGACGCCATGAAAAAAGCCCCGGAACCATAAGCGATCCCGGGGCTTTTTGATCACAAGCTCACGCAGCGTGAGGGCAGGCAACCGTCAACTGGCGGCCAGGTGCTTTCCCTGGCCAAATCCGCGCATATGCTGGCCAAGCAGCGCGGTGGCTTCGTGCCCGGAGAGTGCGGCACTGTAAAAGTAGCCCTGCACTTCGTGGCATTGCATCTGCTGCAGACTCGCGCGCTGCGACTCGGTTTCGACCCCTTCGGCGACGACATTGAGGTTCATGCCGCGTCCCATGGCGATCATGGCGTTGACGATGGACATGTTTTCGTCGCGGTCGAGCTCCTGCACAAAGGATTGATCGATCTTGAGTGTGTGAATGGGGAAGCGCGACAGGTATTTGAACGAGCTGTAGCCGGTTCCGAAGTCGTCAATGGCGAGCCGGAGGCCGGCTGCGGAGAGCCGCCCGAGCTTGATGGCATTGGCTTCAAAGTCGCGCATCAGCAGGCTTTCGGTAATCTCCAGCTCCATCTGGTGGCCGTCCAGCGAATACACCTGCACTGCGCGCATCACGCTTTCGACGAAATCGGGGCTTTCGAGCTGACGAGCCGAGATGTTGACCGACAGGCGCACTGCCGGCAGACCGGCCTTGCGCCATTCGGCCATTTGCGCGCTGGCCTGACGCAGCACCCAGTCGCCGATCGGAACGATGACGCCGGATTCTTCGGCCACCGGAACGAAATCGACCGGTGTAAGCAGGCCGCGTTGCGGATGCCACCAGCGCAGCAGGGCTTCGAATCCGCGCACCTCGCCGGTGACCGTGTCGACCTGTGGCTGATAGAACAGCACGAATTCGTTGCGCGCCAGGGCGCGCCGCAAATCGGCCTCGATCTGCATGCGCTCGGAGTAGGGCGCCTGCATGCCGGACTCCCAGAACTGCAGGCGGCTGCGGCCTTGCGATTTGGCCTGGTACATGGCGATTTCGGCCTGACGGATCAGGCTGTCGATCATTTCGCCATCTTCCGGTGCCACGCATGCGCCGATGCTGACCGAGATATAGATCTCATGGCCTTTGACATACACCGGCTTGGACAGCACTTGGATGATCTTGCGGCAGATGTGCTCGACGTCGCTGCGCGAAACCAGGGTGGGCAACAAGACGGCAAATTCGTCGCCGCCCAGGCGCGCCAGGGTGTCGCCTTCACGCAGGCACTGGCGCAACCGGGCGCCCACCGCCAGCAGCAGTTCGTCACCGATGGTGTGGCCCAGTGAGTCGTTGATGACCTTGAAGTGATCGAGATCGAGGCTCAGTACCGCCAGCGGATTCTGGTTGCGCTTGGACTGCGCCAGCATCAGGCCGAGGTGATCGCGAAACAGGGCCCGATTGGGCAAGCCAGTCAGCAGGTCGTGGTAGGCCTGATAGTGCACGGTTTCCTCGGCCTGCTTGCGGTCCGTCACATCTTTCGCCACGCCATAGCTGCCGATGAAACGCTGCTCGAACGGGCTGGCTTCCTCGTCATACATCCCTGTCGCAGTCAGTTCAACCGCCTTGCAGCGGCCATTCATCAAGCGTGGCCGGCGCACCCCCGGATTGCACTTGAGGCGAATTTCGATGTTGCGCGCACTGCGGTCACCCGCCCGACGTTCGTTGAATACGTGCTCGGCGCGGGCGATGTCGTCTTCGTGGATGACCAGGCTGTAATGCTGGCCCAGCAAATCCTCACGGCGGTAACCAATCAGGCTTTCGACCCGGTCGTTTACAAAGGTAAAACGGCCTTCGCCATCCAGCGTGTAGATGAAATCCGGGGAACTGTTGACCAGAAAACGGTGCCACTTTTCCGACTGCTGCAGGCGCTGCAGGATGTGGTTGTTCTCCTTTTCCAGCCGCCGCTGCGTGAGGGTGTTGTCGATGCGGCGCAGCAATTCTTCGGGTTCGTAGGGCTTGCGCACAAAATCGGCCGCGCCGCCTCGCAGGGCCTTGATCGCGGCATCGATGGTGCTGTCACCCGACACCACGATCACGGGCGTCTCCGCGCTCCGTTCGGCGACGAAGCGCAAGACTTCGGTGCCGCTCAGGTCAGGCATGCCGAGGTCGAGCAGGATCGCGTCGAACTGCTGCTTGCCGATGGCAATCAGGGCTTCACAACCGCCGTTGGCTGTTACCACCTCGTAATCGCGGGTGGCCAGCAGGCGTGCGAGGCCCTCCAGAATCAGCGGTTCGTCATCCACAATCAAAAGCCGGGGGCGCACCGGAAAGTGGCTCACCGTATTGCGGTGCGGGGATGAGTTGATGAGATCGTCTGACAAGTATTTCTCCTTGGTAGCCCGGGTTACATGGACCCATAGCGTGTTGTCGTGAGCGGGGCCTGGCCGTTCTGCAGGGTTGGCAGGCGAATCAGGAAATGGGTGCCTTTCGGGGTGCTGTTGCAGCTCAGCTGGCCGTTCATGCGCTCGATCAGGCTGCGGCTGATGGTGAGTCCGAGGCCGGCATGGTCGCCGCCCTTCTCGCTGACCACCGGTTCGAACAAATGGGCAGCCACGGCTTCCGGCAAACCGGGCCCGGTATCCGCCACTTCGATTTCAACCTGGCGCTGGCCATTTGCATCGACCAGGCGCGTGGTGAATTTCAGGTGGCCGCCCGCCTGCATGGCCTCGACTGCATTTTTGGCGAGGTTGAACAGGACCTGCTTGAGCAAGTCCTTCTGCAGCGGCATGGGCGGCACATCGGGATTGAGGTCGATCTGGACATTGACCTTGTTCGGCGCGAACAGCGTTCCCAGCGCCATCCGCACCAATTCGGAGACGATGCTGTTGACGGACACCAGTTCGAGCGACTCCATCGGCACGACGGCAACCTCCTCGGTCGCGGTGATGCCGCGAACAATGCGCGCAACCCGTTCGATTTCGTCGCCGATAATGCCCAGGTCGCGCTGCACGGCAGAATCCGAACCCAGCCGGTCGGAAAGCAGGTTGACGTAATTGCGCATGATGGTGAGCGGATTGGCCACTTCATGAACGGCACGCCGGACGCGGTCTCGCGGGATATCGTCACTGGCCGCAGCCGGTTGTGATGGCTCTGGAATCACCAGGGCAGGTGCTGGAACCGGTACAGAAGCCTGCACTAATCCTGGCCGCAAGGCCTCGGCGCATTCGGCCAGGGTAAACCGCCACAACGGCAGCTGGTCCAGGTCGGACGCCTCGTCACCCACCAGCAGCACGCCGGTCTGGCCATCGTGCAGCTGCAATGGCTGGCAGAGAAAATGCGACACGCCCAGCAAGCGGGCGATTTGTTCATCGACCAGCGCGGCATCGCTCGCGCCGCGCATGAATTGTTGGGGGGCGTTGCGCGACAGGGCGCGCGGCAACGCGGAATGACCATCGTCAGGTGGAATGGCCAACGCGCTCAAGCCGGATGCGGCCGGGATCAGCGCACTCAGCCGCAGGGTCCCGTCGGTTGCCGGCGCAAACAGGCACGCTCGTTCAACCCCGAACAAGGCACGCAGGCTGTCCTGCAGCAACGCAAATACCTGGCTGGCCCCATCGGCCGAGCGAAAATGGCTATGCAGGGCCGATTGCGCCGCCTGCACTGCATACAGCCGGGCAAGGCGATCAAAACCCGTGCCATTTGATTGCGCCACGGCGTCGACCAGGCCAAAGCGCAGGGCCAGTTGCCGCGTCTGGGCCTGACTGTCGGCCAACAGTTGCGCCGCTTCACCTGCGCCCATATTGAGCGTGGCAAGGGCTGCGCGCACATCCACACTCACCACCGCATCCGCGCGGGTCACCAGTTGATAGGCCAGCTGGACGATGCGTACCAGCGGGTGCGCTGCCCTTCCGCGCGCCAGCGGCTCGGCGTGGTAGCGCACCGCATCGGCCAGCCAGCCGTCGGGATCCAGCGCCATCAGCCAGTCTGCCGCATGCGCGGGCGGCACGAGGCCGGTTTCGAGATATTCCGTCAGGTTGTGGCTCAGCCCCGCGATCCAGGCTGCCTCGGCATCCACCATGCCGGAGCGCACGCCCAGGGTCTGCGCCAGATGCGCCACGCTGATCGACTGGCGCCAGCGCGTTGCGTAGGTAACCTGTACGCCGCCCGCCGCAACCGGCGCCGCAAGCAGCAAGGCCCGCAGCAAGTCCTGCTGCGGGCCGAAATCGGCAGGCAACAGCCGCAGCCGCAGCGCCAGCACCGGGTCGCAGCGCACGCAGGCGGCAAACTCCGCCTGTGCAGCCTCGCCCCGCATCAGATGCTCCAGCGCTTCTGCCACCACGCCAGGGGCGCAGAGACAGGCCATTAGCTCCGATTTCTTTAGTAAATTATTCGAAAGTTCTCCCATGTCATTGCTATATATAATGATTTTTGCTACACAGTCAATCAAGGGCGTAAAATAATCGCGACCCGGCCCAAAACTGTTGTTTTCAAGTTTTGCGGGCTATGGCCGTAACTCGCCTATGCGGATAAATTTCTGTCGTCTTACAATGAAGCCAATGCATATGAAAAAAGCTTTACTGACCGGACTGTTCTTGTTGGGTGCACACACAGGCGCTGCTGCGCTTGATGGTGGTACATCACTGCAATTGAGCAACCAGATCGACACAGCCATGTCCGCGCCGCGTCCCATGCTCGATTACGCATCGATGCCGGAACTGAGCGCGCAATCGGTGCTGGTGTTTGACCAGGCCAGCGGCCAGCCGCTGCTGGCGAAAAACGCCAGCATGCAGACGCCCATCGCCTCGATCACCAAGCTGATGACCGCGATGCTGGTGGTGGATGCGGGACAACCGCTGGACGAGCGCATCACGATTACGTCCGAAGATCGCGACACCCTCAAGGGCACCGGTTCACGCCTGGCCATTGGTGCCAGCTATACGCGTGGCCAGCTATTGCATCTGGCGCTGATCGCATCCGACAACCGCGCCGCACACGCGCTGGGGCGCACCACCACGGGCGGACTGGATCGCTTTGTTGCCAACATGAACCGCATGGCACGTGCCTTGCGCATGAACGACACGGTCTATGTGGAGCCGACCGGCCTGTCGAGTGAAAATCGTTCGACGGCAATCGACCTTGCCAAGCTTGCTGATTACGCTTACCAGAATTACCCCGAAATCCGCCACATCAGCACCACCGGCAACTACACCCTCGGCACCCAGCGTGTGGTCCTGAAGAAAAAACGCCGCCAGCCGCAAGTACGCTATCGCCAGGTGGCCTTCAACAACACCAACCGCTTCACGCGTGCCGATGACTGGGATGTGGGCCTGTCGAAAACGGGTTTCATCAACGAGGCCGGACACTGCCTGGTGATGCAGGCACATGTGGCGCAGCGTGATGTGATCATCGTCCTGCTCGACGCGCAGGGCACCAGCCGCCGCGCCGGTGATGCCGCGCGCATCAAGGCCTGGCTGGAATCCGGCAGCGCACCTTCGCGCCGCGCCGACATTCCCTACACCCCCGCTTCCCGCACCTGACCTTCCAGGCTGGCGCATTCGCGCCAGCCATTCAGGCCATGGGCGTTATGATGAACGCCCTGTTCGCCTGATTTCCGTTTCATGTCTCCCGATCTCGCGCAGCAATTGCTGCTGAAAACGCTGTTGCCTTTGGCCCTGCTGATCGCGGCAGGCGGTATCTGGCCGCGTTGGCAGAGCGGCATTTCCATCGTCGGTCTGCGCGGTGAAATCAACCGGCTGGTTCTCAATTTCTTTGCGCCCATGCTGTTCTTCGCGGCAGGCGCGGCCGCCACCGTCGATCTCAGCCTGTTGC
>JAIOJU010000137.1 GCA_019911765.1 Thiobacillus sp. | reverse complement strand
CCTAAGAAGATTAAATTCTGTAGCTGCTTGATTCATGGCCTTGGGCAGGTTCAAACCGCTGCCGCGCCTGCCACGATCTCTGACAGTTCCTTGGTAATCGCGGCCTGGCGGGTTTTGTTGTAAACCAGCTTCAATTCGCCGATCACGTCCTTGGCGTTGTCGGATGCGGCCTTCATGGCGACCATTCGGGCCGACTGCTCGCAGGCGATGTTTTCTGCCACGCCCTGATAGACCAGCGACTCGATGTAGCGCATCAGCATGCCATCGACCACCGGCTTGGCATCGGGTTCGTAGATATAGTCCCAGTGCGTTTTCAGGCTGGCTTCGTCTGCATCTTCCAGTCTGGCCAGCGGTAGCAGCTGGGTCATCACCGGTTCCTGCTTCATCGTGTTGACGAAACGGTTATAGACGACATACAGCGCGTCGATTTTGCCGTCCAGGTACGCATCCAGCATGACCTTGACCGGCCCGATCAGCTTTTCGGTATGCGGCGTGTCGCCCAGACCGGTGATCTGCGACACCACGCTGGCGCCAAGACGCTGCATGAAGCCCAGGCCCTTGTTGCCAATTGCCGTGACATCAATTTCCACGCCTGCGGCTTCCCACTGCTTCATCTGGCTTACCACCTGACGGAACACGTTGGTGTTGAGGCCGCCGCACAAACCCTTGTCGGAGGTGACAATGATCAGGCCCACGCGCTTGACGTTTTCACGTGCCACCACGAACGGATGTTTGTATTCCGTATGGGCGTAGGCCAGGTGCGTCGCCACGCGCGCGATTTTCTCGGCGTACGGGCGTGCCGCCCGCATGCGCTCCTGCGCCTTGCGCATTTTGGACGCCGCGACCATTTCCATGGCCTTGGTGATCTTGCGCGTGTTTTCCACGCTCTTGATCTTCGTCCGTATCTCTTTTCCGGCTGCCATAATGGCTCCTAATCAGCGCGGTCTATCAATAGACGCCGGTTTTCTTGAACTCTTCCGCCGCAGCGGTGAGCGCCTTTTCAGTGGCCTCATCCATGTTGCCGCTGGTTTCGATCGTGTCCATGATGCTGGCGTATTTGGACTTGATGAATGCCAACAGCGCAGACTCAAACGGCAGAATCTTGTTGATTTCGACGTCGTCCATGTAGCCCTTGTTGACCGCAAACAGGGTCAGCGCCATCTGCGAAACCGACATCGGCGAATATTGCGCCTGCTTCATCAGTTCGGTCACACGGCGGCCGCGCTCCAGCTGCTTGCGGGTCGCCTCGTCCAGATCGGAGGCAAACTGGGCAAACGCCGCCAGTTCACGGTACTGCGCCAGGGCCAGACGAATACCGCCGCCCAGCTTCTTGACCACCTTGGTCTGCGCAGCACCACCGACGCGCGACACCGACAGACCGGCGTTGATCGCGGGGCGGATACCGGCGTTGAACAGGTCGGTTTCGAGGAAGATCTGGCCGTCGGTAATCGAAATCACGTTGGTCGGCACGAAGGCGGACACGTCGCCGGCCTGCGTTTCGATGATCGGCAGCGCGGTCAGCGAACCGGTCTGGCCCTTGACGGCGCCATTGGTGATCTTTTCCACGTACTCGGCGTTGACGCGCGCAGCACGCTCGAGCAGACGCGAGTGCAGGTAGAACACGTCGCCGGGATAGGCTTCGCGGCCCGGCGGACGGCGCAGCAGCAGCGACACCTGACGGTAGGCCCAGGCCTGCTTGGTCAGGTCGTCATACACGATCAGCGCGTCTTCACCGATGTCGCGGAAGAATTCGCCCATGGTGCAACCGGAGTACGGTGCAATGTACTGCATGGCAGCCGCATCGGCAGCCGTTGCCGCAACGACGATGGTGTGATCCATCGCGCCGTGCTCTTCCAGCTTGCGCACCACGTTGGCCACCGAAGAAGCCTTCTGGCCGACGGCGACGTAGATACACTTCACGCCGGTGCCCTTCTGGTTGATGATGGCGTCGATCGCAACGGCGGTCTTGCCGGTCTGGCGGTCGCCAATGATCAGTTCGCGCTGACCGCGACCCACCGGCACCATGGCGTCGATCGACTTGAGGCCGGTCTGTACCGGCTGGTCAACCGATTTACGTTCGATCACGCCGGGCGCGATGCGCTCGATCGGCATGGTGATGTCGGCGGCGATGGGGCCCTTGCCGTCGATCGGCTGGCCCAGCGAATTGACCACGCGGCCGAGCAGACCACGGCCTACCGGCACTTCCAGAATGCGGCCGGTACACTTGACCACGTCGCCTTCCTTGATGTGTTCGTAATCGCCCAGGATCACGGCACCGACCGAGTCACGCTCGAGGTTGAGCGCCACGCCGAAGGTATTGCCCGGCATTTCGATCATTTCACCCGACATCACGTCGGACAAGCCATGAATGCGGACGATACCGTCGGTGACGGACACGATCGTACCCTGGGTGCGCAACTCGCTTGAGGCACCGAGGTTTTCGATCTTGGCTTTAATCAGTTCGCTGATTTCGCTTGGATTCAATTGCATGTGTGTTCTCCGAACCCCGAGGTTCAAAAATTAAGTCTGGCGGTTCCGATAAATATAAGTACTTGGATCAGCCTTGCAGCGCGAAAGACATGCGCTGCAGGCGCCCTTTCACCGAGCCGTCTATTACCTTGTCGCCTATGGCAATCACCGCGCCGCCGATCAGCTCGGGGTCGACCGCCACCTGTACCGTCACCGCGCGGTTGAATTTGGCCTTGAGTCCGGCCACCAGATCGTCGATCTGTGCCTGCGTCAATTCCTGCGCGCTGCTGATGGTGGCCTCGATGGTGCCTTCGGCGTTGGCTTTCAGCGTTTCGAACTGTGCGCTGATCTCAGGCAGTACCGACAGGCGGTCGTTTTCGGCCAGTACCTTGACGAAGCTCGCACCGCGCTCTCCGAGGCTGGTACCCGCCACATCGATTACCAGATCCGCCACGCGATCCGCCGCCATGGCAGGATCGGCATTCAGGCGCGCCAGCTGCTCGTCGGAAACGATCGCCGCCAGGGTGGCGATCCGCGACGACCAGCCAGCCAGGTCGTTTTCATCCTGTGCCAGGCGGAAGACCGCTTCGGCGTAGGGACGAGCCAGAGTAGACAGTTCGCTCATGACTTACAGCTCGGCTTTCAGCTGGCCCAGCAGGTCAGCGTGGGTTTGTGCATTGACTTCGCGACGCAGGATTTTTTCTGCGCCGGCCACGGCCAGGGCAGCGACCTGTTCACGCAAACTTTCACGTGCACGATTGGCTTCCTGGTCGATTTCAGCCTTGGCGGCGGCAAGCTGACGCTCGCCCTCGTCCTTGGCTGCTGTCTTTGCTTCATCGATGATTTGCGCTGCACGCTTTTCAGCCTGGGCAATCACCTCGGCAGCCTGGACCTTGGCATCACGCATGTTGTCGCCGGCTTTCCTGGCAGCCAGCTCCAGCTCGTGCTTGCCACGATCTGCCGCAGCCAGGCCGTCGGCAATCTGCTTCTTGCGCATCTCGAGCGCATTCATGATCGGCGGCCATACGTACTTCATGCAGAACCACACGAAGAAGATGAACGTGATGGACTGGCCGATCAAAGTTGCGTTGAAGTTCATATCCGCACCTTAATTAATGACGGGGTTAGACAAGTTCCGAATAACCCGTGAATTAACCGGCAACGGCAAACAGAACGTACATGGCCAGACCGACAGCGATCATCGGCACAGCGTCAACCAGACCCATGACGATGAAGAACTGGGTGCGCAGCATCGGGATCAGTTCGGGCTGGCGGGCAGCGCCTTCAAGGAAGCGGCCACCGAGAATGCCGATACCCACGGCGGCACCGAGTGCGCCCAGGCCCATCATCAATGCACCAGCGATGAACAGCACGGCTTGAGTCATTTCCATTTGTTGCTCCTAAAAATAAAAGTAAAGTTGAAGTGAAAACAAGAAACCAGAATTAATGATGCTCGGCGTGCGCCATGTCCAGATACACGATGGTCAGCGTCATGAAAATGAAGGCCTGCAGCGTAATGATCAGAATGTGGAACACCGCCCACGCCCACTGCAAGGCGCCGCCAAATACCGCCAGAATCCAGCTGCCGCCAAACATCAGCGCGATCAGAATGAAGATCATTTCGCCGGCATACATGTTGCCGAACAGACGCAGCGCCAGTGAAATCGGCTTGGCGATCAGGCCCACGCCTTCGAGCAGCAGGTTGACCGGAAACAGGAATTTGGGGAACGGCTGGAACGCCAGTTCGGAGAAGAAGCCGCCCGCGCCCTTCATCTTGACGCTGTAGTACAGCACCAGGAAGAAGATCGACAGCGACATGCCAAAAGTCACGTTGGGATCGGTCGACGGCACCACCTTAAGGTAGGGCAGGCCCGCCATGCTTGCGGCATAGGGTAGCCAGTCAACCGGGATCAGGTCCATCAGGTTCATCAGGAAAACCCACAGGAACACCGTCAGGGCCAGCGGCGCGACCATCGCATTTTTGTAAGAGAAGGAGCCCCGCACCGAGCTGTCGATGAACTCGACGATCCACTCGACAAAGTTCTGCAACCCGGCCGGGACGCCCGTGGTGGCCTTTTTAGCCGCGATGCGGAACAGGAACAGGAACAGCACGCCCAGGCCAATCGAAAACAGCATGCTGTCGACGTTGATCGCCCAGAAACCCATGGCCTTGGCCTCTTCAGCGCCATGCGCAAACGTCCGGGTTGCCTCGGTCAGCACGGTGCCATCGTGGCGGTGATAGCCGGCGGGCAATTCGCCATAGGTCAGGTTTTGCAGGTGATGCTTGATGTAATCGCCGGAGGAAGCGTATTCCGAAGCCATAGTAATCAAATTCAAAAAGTGAGTTTTGGATAGGGACGCCAGGCGCTCCCATTCAAAACCAACCTTGATTGTGTCTGACGATCAGACGGCTGTTTATTTTCGGCCTGTGGCGGCAGCCAGCCAGCCCAGCTGGGCCAACAGCAACCCAAGCAACAACGGCAAGGGCATCAGCTTCAACACCCCGAGCCCCACAAACAGCAAGCCCACCAGCACCAGCAACCGCTCGATCCCGGTCCGGATGAACTGCTTGAACAACCGATGCTGATCCCATTCAGGGTGCTGCATCGATTGCCGTTCCCGCCAGACCAAAACCAGACTGACCGCCAGGGCAATCAGCACGCCATACAACACGGCCAACCCGGCTCCGGCTCCGGCGACAATTGCCCCGACAAGCGCAGCAGCCGGCGCCAGACCCGCCTGCGCCAGTGCCACCCGTCTGGTGCCGGTAGAAATGCCGGTAAACATTAGCCGACAATGATACAAGAATTAGTGGGGTCTATGCAATCATCAAACAGCCTGATGATGAATTTCAGTATGTAGTGATGTTGTATAGACAACAGCGTTCTCTGGCGCCAGTTTTTGCGGTGCTTATAGCCGAATTCCCAGGCGCTGCAGCAGGCCCTGCAATTCGTCTGCGCTTCCAAAATGCAGGGTCAATCTGCCGCTACCCTTGCTGTTGGCTTGTACATGGGCGGTCATGCCCAGCGCATCGGACAGCGCTTCCTCCAGCCGCAGGATGTCACGCGAAACCGCTTGTTTGCTCGATGTGACGGGCGCGTCCTTGAGCCGGGCCACCCGGCGCTCGACTTCGCGCACCGACAGCCCGCGGGTTTCGATTTCATGCGCCAGCTCACGCTGGGCACCGGCCTGCAAGGGCAGCAGCGCCCGCGCATGACCCATTTCGATCAGGCCCGCGGTGAGCATGTCCTGCACCGGACGCGACAGGTTCAGCAGCCGCAACAGATTGGACACCGCAGCACGCGATTTGCCGACCGCCTGCGCCGCCGCGTCGTGGGTCATGCCGAATTCATGGATCAGGCGCTGCAGGCCATGCGCTTCGTCGATGGCATTGAGGTCTTCGCGCTGGATGTTCTCGATCAGCGCCATCGCCGCCACCGCGTCGTCGGCCACTTCGCGCACCAGCACCGGGATGTCGCTCAAGCCCGCCAGTTGCGCGGCACGCCAGCGGCGCTCGCCGGCAATGATTTCGTAGCCGGCTTCCACCTCGCGCACCAGAATCGGCTGCATCAGCCCCTGCGCACGGATCGAGTCGGCCAGTTCCTGCAGCGATTCGCTGTCCATCTGGCTGCGCGGCTGGTACTTGCCCGGCGCCAGCTGCGTCACCTTCATCATGCGCAGATCGCCCTGCGGCGGCGCGGCATTGTCCTCGCCGCCCAGCAGCGCGTCGAGTCCGCGTCCGAGTCCCTTAAGCTTGGCCATCTGTTTTCTCCCTTGCCATCAGGCCGGTACGCCTGAGCGTCTCCTCGGCCAGCTCCATATACGCTTTCGCGCCCTTGCACTGGCGGTCGTAGGCCAGCACCGGCAAGCCGTGGCTGGGCGCTTCGGCCAGCCGCACGTTGCGCGGAATCACGGTGTCGTACACCTTGTTGCCAAAATGCTGCTTGATCTGGTCCGATACCTGCTGCGCCAGCGTGCTGCGCGGATCGAACATCACCCGCAACAGGCCTTCGATCTGAATACCCGGATTCAGCCGCTGCTTCACCTTCTTAATCGTCGCCACCAGATCGGTCAGGCCTTCCAGCGCGTAATACTCGCACTGCATCGGGATCAGCACCGTCTGCGCCGCGGCAAATGCGTTCACGGTCAGCAGGTTCAAGGTCGGCGGACAGTCCATCAGGATGAAATCGTAGTCATCCGCCACCTCTTCCAGCGCCGCCTTGAGCCGCAGGTCGCGCTGCTCGAGGTTCACCAGATCGATTTCGGCACCCGCGAGCTCGCGGTTGGCCGGAATGACATCGAAATGACCCGGCCCGGAGCGCATCCTGGCCTGACGCACGGACACCTGATTGAGCAGGATCTGGTATACGGTCGGCAGCGCCGTGCGCTTTTCGATGCCCGCGCCCATCGTCGCGTTGCCCTGCGGGTCGAGGTCGGCCAGCAGCACGCGCTGGCCCAGCTCAGCCAGACTCGCGGCCAGGTTCACCGCTGTCGTCGTCTTGCCGACGCCGCCCTTTTGATTCGCAATTGCCAGAATTCGGCTCATTCAACAGGCTCCAGAACAATCATGTGGCGACTCGCCTCCAAGCCGGGGACCGCAAGCTCATGGTTAGCGCTTACTTTCACCCAACCCGGCAAGGTGGCTATTTCTTCATGCGGCAGCAGACCCTTCATCGCCAGCCAGCATCCGCCCGGCTTGAGCAGATGACGGGTCAGCGTGACAAATTCCTTGAGATCGGAAAACGCACGCGAGGTGATCACGTCAAACTGCGCCTCGGGCCGAAAATCCTCCACCCGGCTCGTGACTACCTGCACATTCCCCAGACCCAGTTCGGCCTTGGTCTGCAGCAAAAAAGCGGTTTTCTTGGCAATGCTGTCGATCAGCGTCACCCGTAATTCCGGCCGTGCAATCGCCAGCGGAATCCCCGGCAGGCCGCCACCGCTGCCGACATCGAGTACCGCTCCGCTGTTGAAATACTGCACTGCCGCCAGCGAATCGAGTAAGTGATGGCTGACCATGCGCTCGGCATCGCGCACCGCGGTCAGGTTGTAGACGCGGTTCCATTTGTCCAGCAACGCCAGATACGCCAGCAACTTCGCCTCGGCGCCATCGGGCAATGCCAGTCCCAGTGCGGCGACTCCCGCCTTGAGTTGCGATTCGATGCTCATGCGCTTTTCTTCTGTCCGTCTGGCAGCTTTTTATCCGCGGCGAAGCCACGCTTGGCATAGACCAGCAGCACGGAAATCGCCGCCGGGGTGATCCCCTGCATCCGCGCCGCCTGCCCAAGTGTTTCCGGACGGGCGGCCTGCAGACGCTGGCGCACCTCCATCGACAAGCCGGTGAGCAGGCTGTAATCAAGGTCATGCGGCAGACGCAGGGTTTCCTGCTCGCGCTGGCGGTCGACTTCGTCGTTCTGGCGATCGATATAACCCTGGTATTTGGCCGCGATTTCGACCTGCTCGGCCACGCCCGGGTCGGCTTCGCCCGCCCCGCCGCCGGGCAAGGCCAGCACTTGCGCATAGTTCAGATTGGGGCGCCGCAACAGTTCGAACAGGCTGTATTCGTGGTCGATCGGCTGGCCGATGAGGTGCGTGGCCGCGTCGGCAGGCAGGATGGCCGGGTTGACCCAGGTCGCCTTGAGCCGTTCGGTTTCACGCGCGACGGCATCGCGCTTGCGGTTGAATGCGTCCCAGCGCGCATCGTCGACCAGGCCTCTGTCGCGCCCGGCCTCGGTCAGGCGCATGTCGGCGTTGTCCTCGCGCAGTTGCAGCCGGTATTCGGCGCGGCTGGTGAACATGCGGTAGGGCTCGGAGACGCCGCGGGTGATGAGATCATCGACCAGCACGCCGAGGTAGGCCTCGTGCCGCCCCGGACTCCACGCATCACGGCCCTGCACCTGCAGGCCGGCGTTGACGCCCGCCAACAACCCCTGAGCGGCCGCCTCTTCGTAGCCGGTAGTGCCGTTGATCTGGCCGGCGAAAAACAGGCCCGCGATGGACTTGGTTTCGAGCGAGGCTTTCAGGTTGCGCGGGTCGTAATAATCGTATTCGATGGCGTAGCCGGGACGCAGGATGTGCGCATGTTCCAGCCCGGGAATCGAACGCACGACGGCGAGCTGCACGTCGAATGGCAACGAAGTCGAGATACCGTTGGGGTAGATCTCGTGGGTGGTCAGGCCTTCGGGTTCGAGGAAGATCTGGTGGCTGTCCTTGTCGGCAAAGCGCGTGATCTTGTCCTCGATCGACGGGCAATAGCGCGGCCCCACCCCGCCAATGACCCCGGTATACAAGGGCGAGCGATCGAGGCCGCCGCGAATGATCGCATGCGTCTCGGCCGTGGTGTGGGATATCCAGCACGGGCGCTGCTCGGGATGCATCGCCGCATCGCCCATGAAGGAGAACGCGGGTGCCGGATCATCGCCCGGCTGGGTTTGGGTTTTGCTGTAATCAATCGTGCGGCCGTCGATACGCGGCGGCGTGCCGGTTTTCAGGCGGCCGACCGGCAGGCTCAACTCGCGCAGGCGCGCCGCAAGCGAAATTGCAGGCGGGTCACCCATGCGCCCGGCCTGGAAGTTTTCCATGCCCACATGAATCAGGCCGGCCAGAAAAGTGCCGGCAGTCAGCACCACCGTACGGCCCTCGAACACGATGCCGAGCTGGGTTTTGACGCCGACGACACGATCCCCGTCGAGCACCAGATCATCAACCGCCTGCTGGAACAGGGTGAGATTGGGCTGGTTTTCCAGCCGATAGCGAATCGCCGCCTTGTACAACACCCGGTCGGCTTGCGCACGGGTGGCCCGCACGGCCGGACCCTTGGACGAATTCAAGGTACGAAACTGGATGCCCGCCGCGTCGGTGGCCAGCGCCATCGCGCCACCCAGCGCATCCACCTCCTTGACCAGATGCCCCTTGCCGATGCCACCAATCGACGGATTGCACGACATGGCCCCGAGGGTTTCGATGTTGTGCGACAGCAGCAGCGTCTTCACGCCCATGCGCGCAGCCGCCAGCGCGGCCTCGGTGCCGGCATGGCCACCACCGACGACGATGACATCGAATGATTCAGGGAATTTCATGGCCGCCATTCTACCTGTTGCGCGCCGGCGTTTCACGTGAAACGTGGCTGACACGTCCTCCCTACCGGGGGACGTGGTGCCTGATTCAGCCTGCGGCTTTGGCTTCCAGCGCCTCCCAGCGCGCCAGGGCATCGAGCATTTCTGTTTCGATTGCCTCATTGCGGGCATTCAACGCGGCCACATCCAGTGCGCCCGATTGATACAGCCTGGGGTCGAGCAACTGATCGGCGATGCGCGCCTGCTCTTCCTCAAGCGCCTGGATTTGCGCGGGCAGGGTCTCCAGTTCGCGCGCCTCCTTGTAGCTGAGCCTGCTCTTGCTTGCGGCCTTGGCTGGCGCGGGCGTGGCGGCGGGCTTCGCCGCCACGCCCGCGGCCATGGAGTCGGTGCGCTTCTGCCCCGCTTTCCAGGCCAGCCAGTCGGCATAGCCGCCGACAATCTCGGTCAGCTTGCCGTCGCCTTCGAACACGATGGACTGGGTGACGACGTTGTCGAGGAAGGTGCGGTCATGCGAGACGATGAGCACGGTGCCGCTGTAGTCCTGCAACAACTCTTCCAGCAGTTCCAGCGTATCGATGTCGAGATCGTTGGTCGGCTCGTCCAGCACCAGCAGGTTGGCCGGGCGCGCGAACAGGCGCGCCAGCAACAAGCGGTTGCGCTCGCCGCCGGACAGCGCCGACACCTTGGCGCGCGACCGCTCGGCCGGGAACAAAAAGTCTTCCAGATAGCTGATGACGTGCTTTTTCTGCCCGCCGATCTCGACGTAGTCGGATCCGGGTGAAATCGTATCGATCAGGGTGGCCTCATCGTTGAGCTGGTTGCGGAACTGGTCGAAGTAGGCCACTTCCAGCTTCGTGCCCTGCTTGACCGTACCCGACTGCGGCTGCAGCTCTCCCAGGATCAGGCGAATCAGCGTGGTTTTACCCGCGCCGTTGGGGCCGAGCAGACCAAGCTTGTCGCCGCGCAAAATGGTCGACGTGAAGTCCTTGATCAGGATCCGATCATCGAATCCGTAGGTCACATGCTCCAGTTCGGCCACCACCTTGCCCGAGCGCTCGCCGGAATCGATCTGGAAGCCCACCTGCCCGGTACGGCCGATGCGCGCCTCACGCACCAGACGCAAGGCCTCGAGCCGGCGCACCCGGCCCTCGTCGCGGCAACGCCGCGCCTGCACGCCTTTGCGGATCCAGACTTCTTCCTGCTTCCAGAACTTGTCGAACTTGCGGTTATGCACCGCCTCGATCTCCAGTTGCTCGGCCTTCTTGACGCGATATGCGCTGAAATTACCGGTATATTCGCGCAACTGGCCACGATCAAGCTCGACAATGCGGTTGGATACGTTGTCCAGGAAACGCCGGTCATGGGTAATGAACAGCAGTGCACCCTTGAAGTCATTAAGCAGGCCTTCCAGCCATTCGATGGCCGAGAAGTCGAGATGGTTGGTCGGCTCATCGAGCAGCAGCAACTCGGGGTCGGTGACCAGCGCACGCGCCAGAGCAACGCGTTTTTTCAGGCCACCGGACAGGGTCTCAACCGCACGGTCCGCATCCAGCCCCAGCCGCTGCAGCGTTTCCTCCACGCGGCTGTTGAGCCGCCAGGCATCATGGATTTCCAGTTCGTGCGACAAGCGCTCCAGGTCTTCGAACGCATCCATGTCGCCTTCGGCCACCCGGTGCGCCGCAGCATGATAATCGGCCAGCAGGCGCTGCGCCTCGCCCACCCCTTCGGCCACCGCCTCGAATACCGTATGTCCTGCCTGAAACTGCGGCTCCTGCGGCACGTAGGCCAGCTTCAGCGCGGGCTTGCGCCAGACCTCGCCCGCGTCTGGCGGGTTGATGCCGGCGATGATCTTGAGCAGGCTGGACTTGCCGGTGCCATTGCGCCCGATCAGACCGATGCGCTCCCCGGCCTCGACCACCAGCGAGGCACCGTCGAGCAGCGGCCAGTGGCCATAGGCCAGTTCGAGTCGGTCAAAAGTAAGCAGGGGCATGGGTCAACGATTCACAATCACAGGGGCGGAATTATCCGCGATTGAGGGCCGCATGTACGGCCCGGGCAATATTTAATGCGTCGGGGGTGTCGCCATGCAGGCACAGCGTATCGGTGACGATCAACCGGCTGCCTCCGTCCAGGGTCGATATCGCCCGGCCCTGTGCGAGGGCAAGCGCCTGCTCGGCGGCCCGATCAGGGTCGGCCAGCACCGCCCCCGCTGTTTCACGTGAAACCAGCTGGCCACTGGCCTGATAACGGCGGTCGGCAAAGGCCTCGTTCAGCACGGCCAGCCCGGCAGCACGGCCGGCCTCCACCAAAAGCGAGCCCGAAAGACCCACCAGCACCAGCGCCGGATCAAACGCCGCAACCGCACCGGCGATGGCCGCCGCCACGCTCATGTCCTGTGCCGCGACGTTATACAGCGCCCCATGCGGCTTCACGTGCTGCAATCGCAGCCCCAGCCGGACAGCCTGCTCCGCCAGCGCCTCGGTTTGCTCGGTCACCCAGGTGATGATATCCGCTTCGGTTGCCGCCATCGGACGACGGCCAAACTGGATGCGATCCGGATAACCCGGATGCGAACCCACCAGCACCCCGTGCTCGGCCGCCAGCCTCAGCGCCACTGTCATGCTGCCCGCATCGCCAGCGTGCCCGCCGCTGGCGATGGACACGCGTGACAGATAGGGCATTAATGCAGCATCGTCATAGCCCTCGCCAATATCGGCATTCAACTCGATCATGCCAGTGCCTCGATTATCCATTCTGCCGGGGCTCGCGCCCGGGCAACCGCATGCTCGATGGTGACAAACCGCAACATCGCACCCGGCCGCAGCTGCGCCAGTCGCGGCCAGTCGGCAGAGATCACCCCGGCTATGACCGGGTAGCCCCCGGTTACCGGGCCATCCCAGCCAAGAATGATCGGCAGGCCGTCCGGCGGAACCTGTATTGTGCCTGGCAACACACCCTGCGACGGCAGATCAATGCATGAATGCGACACCATCGGGCCCGTCAGACGCAGCCCGCGGCGGTCCGATGCCGGCCCCACCTGATATTCGCCACTGAAAAATGCGGCCAGACCTTTATCATCGAACTGGCTGGCCTGGGGTCCGGCTATCACCCGCAACGGTGCGTCTTTCGGATCGCTTGCCGGGTTCCTCGCCCGTTTCAGATGCACGTCATGGGTCGTCACACCGCCGTTCAGCACGTCGCCCGCCTTCAGCGGCCGCCCCCGGTAACCACCAAAACCTGCCGGGGGGAACGTGCTGCGGCTATGCATGATCGATGGCACCGCCAACCCACCCTGCACGGCCAGCCAGCAGCGACAGCCCGTTTCCGCTCGTTCCAGCGACAGCGTTTCGCCCTCCCCCAGCACCAGGGTTTCATTCCACCCAACCGCACCGCCACTGCCGCGCATTGCCTTAAACGGCGCGCCCGTCAGCGCTACCACCCCGCCTGCGGGAAACCGCAGGGTCGGCCCTGACAGCGTAATTTCCAGCCCGGCTGTCCCTGGATCGTTGCCGACCAGACAGTTCGCCGCCGCCAGCGCCTTCGGGTCCGCCGCCCCACCGGCTGGCACGCCAAGCGCGCCCAGGCCTGCTCGCCCCTGATCCATGACCAGATCGCACAGGCCGGCATGCAGCACTTCAATCACGGGGAACAAAGCGCACCCGGTCGCCCGGCATCATCAATGCCGGCGCCTTGCGCTGTGGATCAAACAAGATCGCCTCGGTCCGCCCGATAATCTGCCAGCCTCCCGGCCCGCTGGCCGGATATATTCCGGTATAGGTTCCGCCAATGGCGACGCTCCCGGCTACCACCCGAATCCGCGGTGACGCACGGCGCGGCGCATGCATCGCACCCGGCAGGCCGCGCAAATAAGGAAACCCGGGCTGAAAACCGAGGAAAGCAACGATGTACTCTGCTGCCGCATGTTTATGAATATAGTCCGACTCACCCATGCCCGCCCGCCGCGCCAGCTCCGGCAGGTCCGGGCCAAATGCGCCGCCATAAACAACAGGGATTTCATGCAACGTCCCCGATACAGGCGGCGCTTCGGGCAAGGCCAGGTTCAGTGCCAACTGCAGTTCGGCCGACGGCGCCGCACCGCTTTTCAGTATCAGCAAGATGCTGCCATCTGCAGGGATAATGTCTTCTATTTCTCCGAATTTGCGGGAAACCAGCATCATGTAGCGCGCCAGCGTGGCGTCCGCCGTCACCACCCGCAGCCCGCGTTCACCCACCCAGGACCACGATGGAATGGCGCCCTGTTGACCGGCTTGTGGCTTTACCCTAGGGTGGAAGCCCTTTCTGGAGTTTTGCATGATGCGACAAATCGTGTGTGCAGTAATACTAGGTGCCACTAGTGTAATGGCAACGCCCGTGCTTGCCGCCATGAGCGCGGTCAACCCCGCCCTGACACAAAATCTCGACACCCGCCCGAAAAAAGTGGTGCTGCTGCCGCCCCAGGTCTTCGTGTTCGAACTGTCAGCCGGTGGCGTTCCCACCCGCATGACCGATTGGGAAGCCGCCGCCCGCGACAATCTCTCGTCCGCAGCCACCCGGCTGGCACATGACACCCATCTGTTCGAACTGGTGCCCGCACCCCGACCCGAGTCCATCGATATCGACCAGCTTGACGCCCACATTGGCCTGTATGACCGCGTTGCGCAGTCCGTATTTGTCTACGGCCGGGGCGAACAAAGCGCCTGGGCGCACAAGAAAAACGAATTCGACTACACCGTCGGCCCCGGACTCGCCTTTCTACGCGAGCAAACGGGCGCCGACGCCGCATTGATCGTACTCGGGGCAGACTACATTTCCTCCGGTGGCCGCAAGGCCGCCTTTTTTGCCGGGCTGGCACTGGGCATCATCATGCCGCTGGGCCAGTCGTTCATGACCGCCGGGCTGGTCGACCTCAAAACCGGCGACGTGCAATGGATGAGCTTTGACTCCAGCAGCAGCATGGACTCACGCAACCCAAGCGATGTCGATGGTCTGATGCGCGCGCTCTACCAAACCTACCCGGGGCCGCGATGACGCGTTTGCTGATCGTGGCACTGGCCTGTGCCCTGGCAACGCCGGTTCAAGCCGATGACGTGCTGCCCTGGACCAGCAGCATCGAAACACGCGAGTTGGCCAGCAGTGAAAAAAGCCTGTGGCAGGAGGCCGACGATTTCGACCGCTCGCTGCAACGCGCCGGCAAAATCAACGCGGACCCCGCGCTCACGGCCTATCTGCAAGGCATCATGGACCGGCTCTACCCCGAATTCAAGGGCCGTTTCAACGTCCACCTGCTGAACGCCCAGCATATCAACGCCTTTGCCCTGCCCAATGGCAGCGTGTATGTGAATGCCGGACTGGTCGCCCGGTTCGAGAACGAAGCCCAGCTGGCGACCGTGCTGGCACATGAGGGCGCGCACTTCACCCACCGCCACTCCCTGCAGCAGGCCGAGCGGCTCCGTAACGCTGCCGCGTTCGCGCTGGTCGTGAACATGCTCGGCGTGCCGCTGGTGGGCGATATGGTCGCCCTGTCGTCGATGTTTGGCTTTTCACGCGAGCACGAACGCGAAGCCGACGAAATCGGTTACCAGCGCCTGATCGCCGCCGGCTACGCTCCGCGTGAAAGCATCCGCACGTTTGAGCACCTGCAGGCCGAGATCAAGGCCGCCGACATCAAGGAACCCTTCTTTTTCGCCAGCCACCCCAAGCTGCAGGAACGCATCGACAACTTCACCGAACTGGTGAAGGACACGAACAGCGGCGAGGTCGCCCGCGAGCGCTTTATCGAAACCACCACCCAACTGCGGCTGGCCTCGCTGGCCGCCGACCTGGCGGCCTACCGCTACAAACAGATCATCCTGGTGCTGTCCAAACCCGAAATCCGGCGGGAATATCCGCCTGAGGCCTCGTATTACCTGGGCGAGGCCTACCGCCTGCGTAACGAGGACGGCGATCTGGCCACGGCTGAACGCGACTTCAACAGCGTCATCGAGACGACACCCGGGTTTGCACCCGCCCATCGCGCACTCGGCCTGCTGGCCTACAAACGGGGCGACACGATGCGCGCCCGCGCGCTGCTTCGACGCTACCTGGAACTGGCACCCGCCGCAGAAGACCGGGGGCATGTCGAGTTTTATCTTGCCGCCCTCGATCAGCCCGCCCCCGCCGAGGCTGCCCGGCAGAATGCCCCATGATACGAGCCCTCGCGACACCCCAAGGAAATGTCACATGACCCTGTACCATCGCCTGGCCATCGGCCTGTTGCTCGCCAGTCTGGCCGCCTGCGCGCCCTGGACACGCGTTGACCCCGGCAGCCGCAATGAATCCAGACACAACGATTACACCCTGGACCTGCCGCTCGGCTGGGTCAAACGCACCGCCGACACCAACGACCTGTTCGTCACCCGTGACGGTCCCGCGCTGAATTACATCGTCGTCAACCGCCAGCCGCACGACCGCAAATTGCCGCGCACCAAGCGGGAAACCCGCGCCGACATGCTGCCGCACGAAGTGGCCGAACTCGCCATAGCCGAATGGAAAAGCAGCGAAGCCACCGCCAATCTTCAGGTGCTGTCCAATGTCCCGATGATGCTCGGCGGCAAACCGGCGGTGCGCGTGCACATCCGCTACAAGAATGACCGCGGGCTGCCGATCGAGCGCGTGATGGTTGCACTGGTCGACACCAAGGGCCGCCTGTCGATTCAGTATGAAGCGCCAGCCATCGTTTATTTTCAGCGCGGACTCGCCGACTTCGATGCCCTGGTCGCCAGCGTACGGTTTGTGCCGGCCCCAAAAACAGCAGGCAACTGAACCCGGCCAGCCGGTGACGCGACGGCCAGACGAAAAAAGAGGGGTTTCACGTGAAACCCCTCTTTTCCTTTTACCTCACGGCAGCTTGCGGCCGATCAGTCCTTGAAACGGCCCCGCACCCCTACGCGAGCATGGCCGGCGCCCCGGCTGTCGTTGCCATAGCTGCGTGGCTGACCGCCAGGGCCGGAGCGCGCATGACCACCCGGACGGGCACTGTTGCCACGGGCCGCGGCCGCTTTGGCCTTCGCCTCGCGCTCGCGCTTTTCCCAGTATTCAACGCTGTTGCCGTTGACCTCGGCCTTGGGCTCGCGCGGAGCATCTGCACCACGATAGCCTTCATTGCGCGGCGGACGATCGCCATATGGCGCACGCGGTGCGCCGTCAAAACGATTGCCACGCGGCGGCGCGTCACTGCGTGCCGGGCGATCACCGCCGGGGCGCGCATCGGCACGGTAGCCACGATCACGATTGTCACGGCTGTCGCCGCGTGGCGGACGATCGCCATAGCTGCGCGGCTCGCTGCGGTCGCCGAAGCTGCGTTTTTCGCCAAAACCACCGCGTGAGCCCGTGTTGCCACGCGGACGACCTGACGAGGCAGGGCGGCCAGACGACGGCTTCTGGGTCGGCTCCAGGCCCGGCAGGGTGTGAACTTCAATGCGATTGCCGGTATAGCGCTCGATGTTCTTCACCAGGCCGCCTTCGCGCATCCCGGCAAAGCTCACCGCGATACCGGTGCGACCGGCACGGCCGGTGCGACCGATACGGTGAACGTAGTCTTCCGCCTGGCGTGGCAAATCGAAGTTGATGACATGGCTGATGCCGGCGACGTCAATGCCGCGTGCTGCCACGTCGGTTGCCACCAGCACCTTGGTGCGGCCTTCACGCAGGCGCTGCAGCGCACGGTTGCGTTGACCCTGCTGCATGTCGCCATGCAGGGCATCGGAAGCAAAGCCGCTTTCGGCCAGCAGATCCGAAATTTCTTCGGTGCTGCGCTTGGTCGAGGCAAACACGATGGCCTGGGTCATTTCCACATCGCGCAACAACGCGTCGAGCAGACGATTCTTGTGGTCCATGTTGTCGGCAAACAGCATGCGTTGTTCGATCTTGGCTTCCTGCACGGGCACGGCTGCAATTTCAATGCGCTGCGCATCACGCGTCAATTCGCGCGCAAGATTGCCCACCACGCCATCGAGCGTGGCCGAGAACAACAGGGTCTGGCGCTCTTCCGGGCAGCGTGCGGCAATCGCCTTGATGTCATCGACAAAACCCATGTCCAGCATGCGATCGGCTTCGTCGAGCACCAGCACTTCCAGGCGCGAGAAATCTATCTTGCCGCGCTCCAGATGGTCAATCAGGCGACCAGGGGTCGCCACCACCACATCCACCGGCTGGCTCAGGCGCTTGAGCTGCAGGCCATACGGCGAACCGCCGACCAGGCAGGCGGTACGGAAGCGACGCATCTCCTTGCCGTAGGTCATGGCGGCTTTTTCGACTTGCAGCGCCAATTCACGGGTCGGGGTCAGCACCAGCACGCGTGGGCCCATGCCCTTGCCGGTTGATTCGGCCAGCAGGCGCTGGATCGATGGCAGCAGAAAAGCTGCGGTCTTGCCGCTACCGGTGTGCGACGACACCAGCAGATCGCCACCTTTCAGCGCGGCGGGAATCGCCTGCTGCTGAACCGGCGTGGCGTTCTCGTAACCGGCGGACAAAACGGATTTAAGGATAAGGGGATCAAGCCCCAATTCGGAAAAGCTCATGGCAAACCTTTTTTAGTGCGCACAAACGCGCAAACCTGGCCTGGGCCCGGCATCACGCCAGACAGGCCACAAAATACGAACCGGAATTTAGCGGCGTTTGAAAGCGCCTAACGGGTCGCGTCGATCACATCGGCGCCAACCACAAGACTTGTCACTGTCGGTCTGGAAACAACCAACGGCACAAAAGAGAGGTCGAAGACGATGGGGCTGTGTGAACAGTCCCGAGGCACGGCGGTCAAACCAACCTGCCCACTGCTGTATGCACAACTCTGCGGAGTATATCAGAAATTGCTGGTATAGCGACGCCCTGGTACTTATTTCAGGGGTGGTGATACAGCTTGTGGTACAGACCGCCACGATCGATCAGCCCGGCATGATCACCCTCTTCCACCACGCGGCCGTTTTCAAACACCAGGATCCGGTCAGCCTGCTTCACCGCCGAGAGCCGGTGGGCAATGATCAGCGTGGTGCGGCCGGCCAGGAACCCGGCCAGCGCCTGATGCAGTTGCCGCTCGGTGGTGGTGTCCAGCGCCGAGGTGGCCTCGTCCAGGATGACAATCCGCGGGTCGGCCACAATCATGCGCGCGATCGCCAGCCGCTGCCGCTGGCCGCCCGACAGGCGCACGCCCTGCCGCCCCACTTCGGTATCCAGCCCATGCGGCAGGGCGGCGATCGTCTCCTTCAGCTGGGCAATGTCCAGCGCCTGCCACAACGCGGCGTCATCGGCATCGCGCCCCAAGGTCAGGTTGGCACGCACGCTGTCGTTGAACAGGACCGGGTGCTGCAGCACCACGCCGACATGCTCGCGCACCGCTTCCCAGCCAATCTCGCTGACCGGCACGCCGCCGTACCGGATTTGTCCGGTCTTCACCGGATACAGGCCCAGCAAGGCCTGCACCAGCGTCGACTTGCCGCCGCCGGAAGCCCCCACCAGCGCCACCTTCTCGCCCGCCGCCACGGTCAGGCTGACATCGTCCAGCACCGTCTCGCCGTCGGCATAGGCAAAACTCACCCGGTCGAGCGTGATGCCGACGGTGGGCTGGCCCACGAAGGGATTGCGCAATGCCGGATGCTGCGGTTCACTGTGCAGCCCGAGCAGGGCATTGATCCGCCCCAGCGCCGCATTGGCGGCAAACCAGCTGTATTGCATGTTCACCAGTTCCTGCACCGGCGTCATCATGAACCACAGGTAACCAAACACCGCCAGCATCTCGCCGATGCTGAGATCGGAAAACACCACCATCAGCATCGCCCCGGCGCGAAAGGCATCGAAGCCAACCAGAAATACAAAGAAGGAAATCCGGCCCATCGCATCCGACTTCCAGGCAAACGCCGCCGCGTGCCGGCGGATGTCGCCCGCTTTGGCCGTCACCCGTGCCAGATAATGCTTTTCGCGGTTCATCGCACGAATCTGCGTCAGGGCATCCAGGGTTTCGGACAGCGTGTCCTGAAACACCTCGAAGGCACTGTTTTCGTGCTTCTTCAGTTCTTTCACCCGCTTGCCCAGCCGGGTCGAAAACAGGATGACCACCGGGTTCAGCAACAGGATGAACAGCGCCAGTTGCCAGTGCATCCAGAACAGCACGGACGCCACGCCCACCAGCGTCAACACCGACACGATCAGCCCGGAGATGGATGAACCCAGAAAGGAATCGATGGCATTGAGGTCGGTCACGAAATGCGATGTCACCCGCCCGGCGCCCACGGTCTCGAATTCCGACAAGGCGATGCGCGACAGCCGCGACAGCATGCGCACCCGGATGCGATACACCACCTCTTTCGCCATCAGCGAGAAGGTGCGGCCCTGCCAGACGTTGAGCAGAATCGCGGTCAGCCGCAATCCGAGCGTCAG
>JAIOJU010000136.1 GCA_019911765.1 Thiobacillus sp. | reverse complement strand
TGCTTGCGCTGGGCCGGGCACACCAGGCCGCCGGTGCAGCGCACTGCGGCTTCACCTTCCAGCCGCACCACATGCGAGCCGCATTCCGGGCACACCGGATAAATTTCCAGGATATTGAAGCGGGGCGGCTCTGGATCGGGGCGCCGTTCGATCACCGCCGCGACCACCTCTGGGATGACATCGCCGGCGCGCCGCACGATCACGGTGTCGCCCACCCGTACATCCTTGCGGTCGATTTCATCCTGGTTGTGCAAGGTGGCATTGGTGACGGTGACGCCACCCACGAACACCGGTGCCAGCCGCGCCACCGGGGTGAGCGCGCCAGTGCGCCCCACCTGGACCTCGATGCCGAGCACCGTGGTGAGTTGCTCCTGTGCCGGATATTTGTGCGCCACGGCCCAGCGCGGCTCACGTGTCAGAAACCCCAGTTCACGCTGCAGGTCGTAGGCATTGACCTTGTACACCACGCCGTCGATGTCGAACGGCAGGCTGTCGCGCCGCGCCGCGATGTCATCGTGAAAGGCAATTAACGCGGCAGCCCCTGCTCCGATGATGCGCTCGCTGCACACCGGGATGCCCATGCCGGCAAGCGCATCAAGCGTGGCGCCATGCGTGCGGGGTGCATCCTTCCAGCCCTGCACATCGCCCAGGCCATACGCATAAAACGACAAAGGCCGTTGCGCTGCCATGGCCGGATCAAGCTGGCGGATACTGCCCGCCGCGCCATTGCGCGGGTTGGCCAGGGTGGACTTGCCGGCTTCGCGCTGCTTCGCGTTGTAGCGCTCAAAGTCATCGCGCCGCATGAAGACTTCGCCGCGCACTTCCAGAACAGCAGGCGGCGCTTCAGTCTGCAGACGCAAGGGAATGCAATGCAGCGTGCGGATATTCTGGGTAACGTCCTCGCCGGTTTCGCCGTCACCCCGCGTGGCCGCCTGTACCAGCAGGCCATGTTCATAACGCAGATTGATCGCCAGGCCATCGAATTTCAGTTCAGCCGCATATTCGACCAGCGGATCGGCTTCAGACAGACCCAACTCCTTGCGCACCCGCACATCAAAAGCCTGCGCGCCGCTGGCTTCGGTATCCGTTTCGGTGCGAATCGACAGCATTGGCACGGCATGACGCACCTGCGCAAATCCATCAAGCGGTTTGCCGCCTACACGCTGGGTCGGTGAGTCCGGGGTGATGAGTTCGGGATATTCGGTCTCGAGCGCCTGCAGCTCGCGGAACAGCCGGTCGTATTCCGCATCGGGAATCGTCGGCTGGTCGAGTACGTAGTACGCATAATTGTGCTGCTCGATTTCCTGACGCAGCGCGGTTGCGCGCGCCAGGACGTCCGCTGGGGCCATCAGGAAAACAGACGCAGTGCCCGCCTCGACCCGGACGGTACGCCGCGTGCATCCATGCGCTCATAGATGTGCATGAGTTGGGTGCGGATTTTTTCGATGCCGGTGTCGGTCAACGGGCGCAGGTTGTCGTCCACCAGAATGCCGCCGACTTCGTTGGCCAGCTTGCGGCCGAAACCCACCATGCCATCGAACACCTTGAGGCCATCCGGCACACGCGGCACATCGAACTGCAGCGTCACCCCCTGCGAGGCCTGCCCCTCGACAACGGTCGGGCTGAAGGGTTCGGCGTCATGGTTGCACAGCGCATAGAGCGGTTCGCCGCGACTGTCGAGCAACTGGAACACGCCGTCCACACCCAGCACCATGCCATTGCCTTCAGCCTCGCGCACGATGCGGGTCAGGTTAACCGCCCCCTCGCCGCGCGCCACCACATTCAAGCCAATCAGTACATCGACATCGACGCAGAAACGGTCGATGGATTGCGCACGCTCCTGCGCATCGGCGACGTCATCACAAGCCACCTGCAGGCCATGGGCACGCGCCGCAGTCTGCAGCGAGTTGCACAACGCGAACAGTTGGTCTCCCAGAACAGCGCCGTTTCGATCGGCCAGCTGCAGGGTCACGACTATTTGCTGATAGTGTGCGTCACGCCACGGCTGGACCTCTTCCCATTCGCTTGCATCCACCGGCAATCCGGCCCAGCGCACGGTCTTGCCCAGCGTACGTGCATGGTTGTAGGCATCGGCAAACACACTGGCGGGGATGCCTTCTCCGCCGATACGAACCCGATATTCGATCAGTTCGTCATAGGGTGCCGGCGATGCCGCCACTGACGGAGTATGCGAATGCGTCGAAGAAGCCGGAACGGGAGGCGCTTCAGGATGGGAAACAGGGGCTTTGTCTTCCAGGTCTGCAGGTACCTCATCAGGCTGGATGTCTGCATCCATGCGCACATGCGGCTCCCCGCCCGCACCCGCTTCATCATCGCCGAAGGCCGGTTCCCGCAGGGCGGGCTCCACCCGGTTGTACGTTTCGCGCGGGACCACGCCCGATTCCATCAAGGCATCGCCCATGGGCGCCTGAAAAGCCGCATCGGCCTGCTTGCGGAAACGACGCTCCTGAGTCCAGTTGAACACCAGAACCGCCACGACGACAGCCACGCCTATCACCAGCAACCAGATCTGCAAATCACTCATTCATTTTTCCCGACTGCACGGAGTGGGCCGCCACCACCCGGACGAACCATTCGTCCGGTGCGATCATGCCCAGTTCATTGCGTGCCCGCTCTTCGATGGCGTCACGCCCCTGCTTGAGGTCGCCGAGTTCAGCCAGCAAGCCTGCATTGCGCATTTGCAGACGCTGGTTCAGCGCCTGCTGAGTCTTGATTGTGTGCGTGCGTTCACGCACCTTCAACCAGCCGCCCTCACCCAGCCATAGCGGATACTGCAGCAAGATCACCGCGGCAGCCAGCGCCCAGGTCAAACCCTGGCTGCGGATGCGTGCGCCCAGCCTGAATACGCTGGAGTCAGCCGCGCTGGCGGAAGGCATCGCGTCCGGGATAGCTTGCCGTGTCACCGAGCTCTTCTTCGATGCGCAGCAGTTGATTGTATTTTGCCATGCGGTCGGAGCGCGACAGCGAACCGGTCTTGATCTGGCGGGCATTGGTTGCCACCGACAGATCGGCAATCGTGGTGTCTTCGGTCTCGCCCGAACGGTGCGAAATCACCGAGGTGTAGCCGGCCTGCTTGGCCATCTCGATGGCCTGGAAGGTTTCCGACAGCGTGCCGATCTGGTTGACCTTGATCAGGATCGAGTTGGCAATGCCCTTCTCGATGCCTTCCTTGAGAATTTTGGTGTTGGTGACAAACAGATCGTCGCCCACCAGTTGCACGCGGGTACCGAGCTTGTCGGTCAGGATTTTCCAGCCCTCCCAGTCGCCTTCGGCCATGGCGTCTTCGATGCTGATGATGGGGTACTTGTCGCACCAGGCAACCAGGTAGTCGGTCAGTTCGGCGGAGGTCAGCTTGAGCCCCTCTGATTCGAGGTGATAGCGGCCATCCTTGTAGAACTCCGATGCGGCGCAATCCACGCCGATCGCCACGTCGATACCAGGCTGCAGGCCGGCTGCTTCAATCGCCTGCACAATCAGTTTCAGCGCGGCTTCGTGCGATTCCAGATTGGGAGCAAAGCCGCCTTCGTCGCCAACGGTCGTCGCCATGCCGGCTTTGTCGAGCAGCTTCTTCAGTGCATGAAACACTTCGGCACCGTAGCGCAGCGCTTCGCGGAAGCTCGGTGCACCGACCGGAATCACCATGAATTCCTGCATGTCGATGTTGTTGTTGGCGTGCTCGCCACCGTTGATGATGTTCATCATCGGTACCGGCAAGGCCATCGGCGCAGCGCCGCCAAGGTAGCGATAGAGCGGCAGACCGGCCTGCTCGGCGGCAGCGCGTGCACACGCCATCGACACGGCCAGCAGCGCATTGGCGCCAAGGCGCGATTTGTTCTCGGTACCATCGAGCTCGATCATGGTCTTGTCGATGAAGGCCTGATCCTCGACATCCAGGCCGATGATCGCTTCGCAGATTTCGGTGTTGATGTGCTCGACGGCTTTCAGTACGCCCTTACCGAGATAACGCGACTTGTCGCCGTCGCGCAGCTCGATCGCCTCGCGGCTGCCGGTGGAGGCGCCAGAAGGCACGGCCGCACGGCCCAGCACACCCGACTCCAGCAACACGTCGGCTTCAACAGTGGGATTGCCGCGGGAATCCAGGATTTCCCGGGCGATGACATCGATAATTGCACTCACTTTGTTTCCTTAAAATTCAATTTTCATCCGTGAAGGACGCGAGGGGACGCGAAGTAAAGAAAAAGCAGGACTCGGGCTTTCTTCGCGTCCTTCACGGATCAGGTTTTCATCAACTTGTGTTCAATAAATCCGCGCTGCTTCACCAGCGCGTCGATTTCCTTAAGCGTTTCCAGCAATTCCTTCATCATGCCGAGCGGCCACGCATTGGGGCCGTCGGAGAGGGCGCTGGCCGGGTCTGGATGCGTTTCGGCAAACACGCCCGCCACCCCTGTTGCGACTGCTGCGCGTGCCAGCACCGGTACGAACTCGCGCTGGCCGCCGCTGGTCGCCCCCTGCCCGCCAGGCTGCTGCACCGAGTGGGTGGCATCGAAGACGACCGGGCACTGCGTGCCGCGCATGATCGCCAGTCCACGCATGTCGGACACCAGTGTGTTGTAGCCGAAAGACACGCCACGCTCACACACCATGATCTGCTCGTTGCCGGCCGCGCGCGCCTTGTCCACCACGTTCTGCATGTCCCAGGGCGCAAGAAACTGCCCCTTCTTGATATTGACCGGGCGGCCCGCACGCGCCACGTTCTGGATGAAGTTGGTCTGGCGGCACAGGAAGGCCGGCGTCTGCAACACGTCCACCACCGCGGCCACTTCGTTCAGCGGCGTGTCTTCGTGCACGTCGGTCAGCACCGGCACGCCTATCCTGGCTTTCACTTCCGACAGGATACGCAAGCCTTCCTCCAGTCCCAGACCACGGAAAGACTGGGTCGAGGAACGGTTGGCCTTGTCGAACGAGGATTTGTAGATGAAGGGAATGTTCAACACGGCACACATCTCCTTCAACTGCCCCGCCGTATCCATCGCCAATTGCTCGGACTCGATCACGCAGGGCCCGGCTATCAGGAACAAGGGCTGATCGATCCCGGCTTCAAAATGACAGAGTTTCATGTGCGCCCTTTTTGGTGCGTCAGGGCCGCCTGCACAAATGCAATAAACAACGGATGACCATTACGCGGATTACTGGTGAATTCAGGGTGGAACTGGCAACCGACGAACCAGGGATGCACCGAGGTGGGCAGCTCGACCATTTCACATAGGTCGGTACCCGGCGCGCGCCCGGCCACGACCAAGCCCTTTGCTTCCAGTTCGGCCAGCAGGCTGTTGTTGACTTCGTAGCGATGACGATGACGCTCGATGATGCTGGCGGCGCCATAGGTCTCGCGTGCCAGCGACCCTTCCTTGAGTTCGCACGGCTGGCCGCCGAGGCGCATGGTGCCGCCCAGATCGGATAATTCGCTGCGTTTTTCGAGCTGGCCGCCACGATCCAGCCACTCGGTGATCAGGCCAATCACCGGATGCGTCGTCGCCGGGTCGAATTCAGTGGAATGCGCATCCGTCATCCCTGCCACATCGCGTGCATATTCGACCACGGCGAGCTGCATGCCGAGACAGATGCCCAGATACGGCACCTTGTTTTCCCGTGCATAGCGGATAGCCGCGATCTTGCCTTCCACCCCGCGCTTGCCGAAACCGCCCGGTACCAGAATCGCGTCCGCGTCCTTCAGGCAGTCAGTGCCGTTCTTTTCAATCTGCTCGGAGTCGATGTACTGGATCTTGACCCGGCTCTTTGTATGCATGCCCGCATGGATCATCGACTCGGACAGGGACTTGTAGGATTCGGTCAGATCGACGTATTTGCCGACAAAGGCAATCCTGACTTCGTGCTCGGGATGCTCCAGCGCATGCACCAGGTTTTTCCAGACCGTCAGATCAGCCGCACGCGCCAGAATCTTCAGCTTGTGGCATACGATCTCGTCCAGCATCTGCTCGTGCAGCATGGCCGGGATCTTGTAGA
>JAIOJU010000135.1 GCA_019911765.1 Thiobacillus sp. | reverse complement strand
GGGTATGCCCATGAAGATGCCGTTCGGACCCAAGTGGTTCAAGGGCATCAACTGGAACATTCCCAACGCCGTGCAGGCCCTGGTGCCAGGCTATGAGTCCGTCGCCACCGCCCTGATGAAGCAAACCATCAAGAACAACGGTGTGGCGACCATCCCTGAACTGCGTGAGTTGTGCCAGGAAGCGGAAGTCAAGTTCATCGCCTGTCAAATGACGGTTGAACTGTTCGGTTTCGAGCACTCCGACTTTATTGATGGCCTCGAATATGGTGGCGCCGCCACTTTCTTCGAATTTGCCGGCGAAACCGACATCTGCCTGTTTATCTAAGCAGCGGATTGCAATTCGAAAAAAAGGGCCGATTGATTCGGCCCTTTTTTGTGTCTTTTGTACCACACGATATGCTGTCTGACCGGCCAAATGGGGCGGGCGCCTTGTCTAAACGCAAGCGCGGGCGTAGCCTCTGGTCCAAGTCGTTCGACAAGTCTAACTGTAGTAATTTTGCCCCTAGGAGACAAATAATGAAATTTACACGCGTATTCGCATTCATGGCACTGGCTGGTCTGGCTGGCAGTGCCTTCGCTACCAATGGTTATTTCTCGCACGGCTATGGCATGAAGGCCAAGGGCATGGCTGGTGCAGGCACCGCCAACTCCGAAGACGCTTTTGGCGGTGCAAACAACCCCGCCTCCATGGCTTTTGTTGGCAACCGCATTGACTTGGGCGCCGACCTTTTCAGCCCGATCCGTGAAGTTTCGAATGACAGCGCTTTTGGCAGCCGGCAAACAATCGAAAGCGACATGGACTTGTTCCTGGTACCTGAGTTTGGCTACAACCGCATGGTCAACTCTAATATGTCACTCGGTGTGACCGTTTATGGTAATGGCGGCATGAACACTGACTACCAGGCTGTGCCGGGATTTGGCACCACCAACATTTTGGGTGGTGGTGGTTCGCTGGGCGTGGACTTGATGCAATTGGTGATTGCACCGACCCTCGCCTACAAAGTAGCACCTAATCACTCACTTGGTGTGTCTCCGTTGATTGGATATCAGCGTTTTGCTGCTACTGGCCTGAGCTCATTCATTGGATTTTCTTCGAATGGCGCAGCATTGACGGATCAAGGGCATGACGATGCCTTCGGTTTTGGTGTGCGTGTTGGTTACATGGGCAAGATCACTCCAACTGTCACTATTGGCGCTGCATATTCTTCCAAGATCGACTTCGATGAATTCAGCAAATATGCTGGCTTGTTTGCAGAGCAGGGAGATTTTGATCTTCCCGAGAACTACAACCTGGGTGTTGCTTGGCAGGCAACCCCGGAAGTTAAGCTTGCATTGGACTACCAGCGCATCAATTACGCAGATGTGGCTGCCGTGGGCAATCCTGTGACCAATCTACTGGTATCTGGTCAGCTGCTTGGGGCAACCAACGGACCAGGCTTTGGCTATTCAAATGTTGATGTATGGAAACTTGGTATTGAGTACAAATACAATCCGAAGCTGACATTGCGTGCCGGTTATAGCCAGGGCGACAATCCCATTAGCGCCGCTGATGCAGGTGAAGTGTTGTTTGGTATTCTCGCGCCCGCAGTAATTGAGAAACATGCCACGTTGGGCTTTACCTATACGCTGGGCTCGGGAGACGAAGTCACCATGGCCTACATGCATGGTTTTGAAAATGATGTGACTTCTGCCCGCCCAGGTGGAGCATTTGGCACAAGCGTAGATACCATAAAAATGTATCAAAACTCGCTGGGTATCCAGTACAGTTGGAAGATGTAATTTAATCCAACGGCAGTTCAGTTGAATAGAAGCCGGGGCCAATTGGTCCCGGCTTTTTTGTGTAATGCGAAGGGGTTTACTGCTCGTTTGAATGTCGTGGCCCACAAAAAAGCGCAGATTAATCCGCGCTTTTTTGCTGGCATCAATACGTACAATCAGCCAAGCCGGGCGTGCTGAGCCTCCAGTTTTTGCAGCATGGAGACAAAGTCCGCCAGGCGTGCCTGCTCCTGTTGCACCACAGCGGCAGGCGCTTTGTCGACAAAATTGGCGTTGGATAATTTTCCTTTTGCCTTGGAGATTTCACCGGTGATGCGGGTGATTTCCTTGGCTAGCCGGGCACGTTCTTCATCCTTGTTGATTTCCACCACCAGCATCAGCCGCATGTCGCCGACCAGGGCAACAGGGGCATCGGCGTCCGCAAGTGCAGCCACTGCAGTGACTTCGCTGAGCTTGCCGAGCGCGGTGATGTAGGGCGCGAGCGCATTGATGACGGCGGTATCGCCCTCGATCACCAATGGTACGCGTTGGGCTGGCGACAGGTTCATTTCGCTGCGCAGGGTGCGGCAGGCGTTGACCAGTTCCTTCAGCGTCTGGATGCGCGTGATGCTGTCGGCGTGGGCCTGTATCGGTTCCACTTGGGGGAAGCCCGCCAGCATGATGGTGTCGCCCGAAACGCCGGCCAGCGGCGCAACTTTTTGCCACAACTCCTCGGTGATGTAGGGAATGATGGGGTGAGCAAGGCGCAGGGTGGCTTCGAGCACGCTGGCCAGCGTGCGGCGGGTGGCGCGCTGCTGTTCCGGTGTGCCGTTGTTCAGTTGTACCTTGGCGAGTTCCAGATACCAGTCGCAGTATTCGTCCCATACAAATTCGTACACGGCGCGTGCCGCCTGGTCGAAGCGGTAGGCGCTGAAAGCCGCGTGCACTTCGGTGACGGCTTGCTGCAGGCGCGCGGCAATCCAGCGGTCAGCATCGGAGTATTCAAATCTTCCCTCTCCCCCAGCCCCTCCCCCCGGGGGGGAGGGG
>JAIOJU010000134.1 GCA_019911765.1 Thiobacillus sp. | reverse complement strand
AGGATGGAGTTCATGTAGTTGCCGTTGGCCTTGGCCTTGCACATGGTGATGTTGACGTGGTGACGCGAGAACGAGCTGGTCTTGACGCGGATGCCGTTGTCCAGCGCTTCCTGGCCCAGATACGCGCCCCACGGCCAGGCGGCGACGATGACGTGCACCGACAGGTTCTTGGCTGAAATGCCCATCGCCTCGGAACCGAAAAATGCCATCGGCCGCAGGTAGCCGGATTCGAGATTGTTTTCGCGCACCACGGTGCGCTGCGCTTCGGAAATCGTGGCCTTGTCGAACGGCATCTTCATGCCGAGGATATGGGCGGAGCGGAATAGCCGGTCGGTATGTTCCTGCAGACGGAAAATCGCCGTGCCCTGTTCGGCCTTGTAAGCGCGTACGCCCTCGAAGACGCCCATGCCGTAATGCAGGGTGTGGGTGAGAACGTGGGTGGTGGCGTCGCGCCAGGGAACGAGTTTGCCGTCGTACCAGATGACGCCATCGCGGTCGGCCATGGACATGGTGAAAAATCTCTTTGCGTATGTAAAGCCGGAATTTTACCGGATTCCGGGCACGGATGACGTGCCGTTACAGTGTGATGGTCTACTTGGGGATAAAGCATGACTGCAACCTTTCATATCGCGTGATCAACGCCATATGTCCGGTTTTTGGGGCAAAGTTAAAGGTAAGCCTTGGCTTCTTCGCCCGGGTTCGGCAAGCCTGCCACCCGCCAGACTACACGGGGGCTGGGGAATAGATGCTGCATGCAGTTGGCGCTTTGTCCGGTCAGGTGGCAGACGTGGCTCAATGCCGTGACCGTGCCAAATTTGGAATACTCGCGCCGCAGGGCGTGCAACAAGCCAATCTGCAATTCACTCAACTCTCCCAGACCGTCATTTCGGGCGATTCGGTCGGCCAGGCTTTCGCTCCACATGGTCGGATCAATCAGGAACCCGTCAGCGTCGAAAATGGCCGGGCTCGGCACACTATCCAGCGTAT
This sequence comes from Thiobacillus sp., assembly GCA_019911765.1. GTDB lineage: Bacteria > Pseudomonadota > Gammaproteobacteria > Burkholderiales > Thiobacillaceae > Thiobacillus. The sequence goes on along the minus strand of JAIOJU010000134.1, from coordinate 2,480 downwards.
GCATGTCACCTCCAGTTGCTAGGGCAGGGTGTTTTAAACCATTAGCTAGATGTATAGCACGGCATTCCCAATCAGCCAGCGCCGAGAGTGGTTTCCTCTGGATGAAGCATTCCAGTCGGCAAAGGCTACAGGCCCAGGGTGGGCGCAATCTGGGTGATCAGCTTGCGTATGGGGGCAGGCAAAGCGGCGTTCAGTGCGTCCGCAGGGGCGAGCCAGATGTGGCCGGTCGGGCTGACCGAGCGGGGTTTCAGGTCGATTTGCACCGGCTGGATATGCAGCTTGAAGTGGGTAAAGCTGTGGCTGATTCGTGGCAGGATTTGCTGCGTATGCGCAACCAAGCCAAAGCGATCACGGCAATGGCTCTCCGGATCATCGTCCAACAGCAGTTCGGGCAGACTCCACAGCCCCCCCCAGATGCCACGCGCGGGCCGTTTCTCCAGCATCAGTTCGCCGCGGTCGAGCAGGAGCAGCATTTGTATCTGCTTCTCGGGCAGGGGCTTGCGAGGTCTGGGTGCCGGCAGTTCAGCCGTGCGGTGCTGGGTGTGGGCGATACAGTCGGACCGGACCGGGCAATCCGGGCAAGCGGGTTTGCTGCGGGTGCAGACGAGTGCGCCGAGATCCATCATGCCCTGTGTGTAGGCTTCGATATCTTTTGAGGGAAGGAGAGAATCGGCCAGATGCCACAAAGCCAATTCAACCTTCTTGTCACCTGGCCAGCCTGATATGCCGCCATGGCGAGCAAGAACGCGCTTGACGTTGCCGTCGAGAATGGCGCAGTTCTGGCCAAATGCCAGGGCGGCGATTGCAGCAGCGGTGGATCGACCCACGCCCGGTAAGTGAGAGATGGCTTTGGGGGTGGACGGGAAGCGTCCGCCATGTGTTTCGATGATATTGCGTGCTGCAGCGTGCAGATTGCGTGCCCGGCTGTAGTAACCCAGACCGCTCCATAGGGCGAGCACGTCGTCTTCCTGCGCGGCGGCCAATGTGGACAGATTTGGAAAGCGCGCGACGAAGCGTTCGAAATAGGGAATGACAGTCGATACCTGTGTCTGCTGCAGCATGATTTCAGACAGCCAGATGCGGTAAGGGTCGCGATCGAGCTGCCAAGGCAGGCTGTGGCGGCCCTGGCGATGCTGCCATTTGATGATGCGGGAAGAAAAAGTGTTCACGGCTGGAGGGTATCACTCCCCGAGGGATTGGATACCCTTGCCATCAAGTGGGAATATCAGGCGCCAAGTTGCGCGGTTCAAATGACGAATCACCCGCAGGGGGCGATTCGATTTGACGGCAATTCAGGCAATGGCTTTTTCAGGCGTGGCTCATTTTCTGGCGGAACAGGTTCATCAGTTTGCCGAATGCGGATTCGGTGATGGACTTGCGTTCAACCAGCACGGCTTCGCCTTTGCGGAGTTTGTCGGCCAGGCGGTTCAGGCTGATGGAGAAGCTGTTCATGCCATCCTGGTCAGAGAACAAATACGTGCTCTTGACGCCGCTCACCCATCCTAGCCGCGCCCAGCGGAACGTGCCGTCGTCATAGTGAAACTCCACCCAGTCGCCCTTGTTCATGGTGCGGGCGCGAAGCGTGAAGAGGTCTTCATACTCCGGTGCGGGAGGTTCGGGTTCGACAACCGCTTCTGGCGTGTCTTCGACCGTAACAGCCAGCGCGGCAGGCTGTTCCACGATTTCCTCGATTTCCTCGGGGGACATGTCGGGCAGCGGCACCGGCTGGGCAACGGGGCGCACGGCATTGGCGTGCAGGATTACCAGGTTGGCAAAGAAGCGGTCTGCCAGCTTGGCCGGCAAGTCGATTTCGGCTACGCCTTCACGCAGGCGCTTCAGCAACCCGGGCAGGATGCGCACCAGCATCAGCCGGGCATCCATATCGGCCTTGGCCTGTACGCTCCACACCAGTTCACGCATGGTTTCAACGTGACTATTGAAGTGCGCACCCTGGTCGCCCTCCCTGACGTAGTCCGTCGTCAGCAGTTGCGCCCAGTCGCGGCGCAGGAATTCGCGCACGGCTTCGGCCACGGGCTGATCCTTGAGCGCGCGGTTGATGAAGTCGTGAACAATGACCGGTGCGAGTTCGGCGCGCTCGGATTGCTTGATTTCGAGGATGTCCGATTGCAGGCTGACATCGACCGTTTCCTCGAGCGTTTCTTCCAGCCTGGAACCCAGTTCTTCCAGTTCGGCAGCAGCGCTGGCGAACACGGCGATGTCCTGCTCGAAATTCTCCAGTACACGGCTCACCACCTGGGAAATGGCGTCCAGGCGCGCCTGGCCGGCGGCATTTTCGGGCAGGTGGACGGCCAGCGTGGCAATGGCATCCAGCATGCGGCGCACCGGATGGTTCGCCTGCGAGAAGAAATTGCGGTCCAGCATGGCTGCTTTCAGCACTGGAATCTGCAGGCGCGCGATCTGGGCCTTGAGGCGGTCGGGAATGGTGGCTTCCTCAAAAACCACATCGAACAGCATGGCGA
>JAIOJU010000133.1 GCA_019911765.1 Thiobacillus sp. | reverse complement strand
GTTGGGAGGCCGAGGAAGCGGGATGTATATGGTGTCTGACCCCATTTCACTCTGCTTATTCCGCTGCCCTCAAGGTCTTTTGAATTATTTCCTGGGCGAAGCCCCGGCTTAGCATGAAGCGGATTTGTCTGGCTTTATCGGCTGCATCGGTTGGCACGACCCCAAACTTTTTCCTCCACACTTCGCGCGCCCGCTCAAGCTCGCTGTCACGATTTTCACCAAGCACGGATTCGATGATGGTGTCGCTCACGCCGCGCTGTCTCAAGTCATAGGCCAGCTTGATGCTACCCGCACGTGCGCGGTGGTCGGCCACATAGCTTTCGGCAAAGCGCTGGTCGGATAACCAGTTCCGTGATTCAAGATCATCCAGCAGCGTGCCAATTTCTTCGCGGACAAACCCGGCGGCCTCAAGCTTGCGCATGAGTTCGGCGCGGCTGTGTTCGCGCCGCGCCAGCAGGCGCAGGGCGCGCTCACGCAGATCGGTGGCTGTTGGCTCGGCGCTGGCCTCAGGCGTCGGTTTCATCGGTTTCTGGCGCGGTACCGGAGGGGTTGACGCCGACGGCAGCGCGGACCTTGGCTTCGATCTCTTTCGCGATTTCCGGATGCTCTTTCAGGTATTCACGCGCGTTGTCCTTGCCCTGGCCGATCTTGTCGCCGTTGTAGGCGTACCAGGCGCCGGATTTGTCGATGAACTTGTGGGCGACGCCGAGTTCGATGATTTCACCTTCGCGCGAGATGCCCTGGCCGTACAGGATGTCGAAGAAGGCTTCCTTGAACGGTGGCGAGACCTTGTTCTTGACGACCTTGACCTTGGTTTCGTTGCCGATGATTTCGTCGCCTTTCTTGATCGCGCCGATGCGGCGGATGTCGAGGCGGACCGAGGCGTAGAACTTGAGCGCGTTGCCGCCGGTGGTGGTTTCGGGGCTGCCGAACATGACGCCGATTTTCATGCGGATCTGGTTGATGAAGATGACGAGCGTGTTGGTGCGCTTGATGTTGGCGGTGAGCTTGCGTAGCGCCTGGCTCATCAGGCGGGCCTGCAGGCCCATGTGCGAGTCGCCCATTTCGCCCTCGATCTCGGCCTTGGGGGTGAGCGCGGCAACGGAGTCGACCACGACCACGTCGACCGAGCCGGAGCGCACCAGCATGTCGGCGATTTCCAGCGCCTGCTCGCCGGTGTCGGGCTGCGACACCAGCAGGTTGTCGACGTCGACGCCGAGTTTTTTGGCGTAAGACGGGTCGAGCGCGTGCTCGGCGTCGATGAACGCGGCGGTGCCGCCGGTTTTCTGCATTTCGGCGATGACCTGCAGGGTGAGCGTGGTTTTGCCGGACGATTCCGGGCCGTAGATCTCGACCACGCGGCCGCGCGGCAGCCCGCCGATGCCGAGCGCGATGTCGAGCCCCAGCGAGCCGGTGGAGACGGACTGGATGTCGCGCGCGACATCGTGGTCGCCCAGACGCATGACCGAGCCTTTGCCGAACTGCTTTTCAATCTGGCCCAGTGCGGCGCTCAGGGCCTTCATCTTGTCTTCTGCCAATACGGTGGGGGATGCCATGGTGTGTCTCTCCTGTGGGTTAAGTGTCAATGCTGTTTGTCTGGCCCTTGAATCGTTCGCCCTGAGCTTGTCGAAGGGCTGCCCTTCGACAAGCTCAGGGCGAACGATACGAAGTGGCGCGCCCAAATGAACGCTATTGCGTTAAGCAAGCGTTGCGTGTTCGGGGTGGTGCGTCGGCTCGCCATGGACGCAATGTAGGCCATACATTAATACGTGTCAATACAAAATATCACCTACATAGTAAATATTAAGTAATTGTTTGTATCGGGGCGTCATCCCCCTATAATTTCTCTGGATAAGAATCCACTCGGAGCGGGGGAGATGATTACAAAAGAGAAAATGCGCCTGGATGTGAAATGGGCGACGCGGCAACGGCTGCACTACATCGAGGTGATGGCCTGGTATACCGGGGTGGTGACGCGCAGCGACGTGGCGCGCGCCTTTGGCCTGTCCGACCCGGCGGCGACCAAGGATCTCAAGCTCTACAGCGATCTGGCGCCGGGCAATCTGGTTTACAACCACAGCGTATTCGGCTTTGTGCCGGGCAGCGGATTTTGCGCGGTCTTTGCCGATCTCACGCCGGCGGCCGTGCTGCCCGTTATCGCGGCCAACCTGGCGGTGGCGAGTGGCCCCTACGGTGCGGAACTGATTTACGGCCTGCCGACCGCGGCTTTGCCGTTGCCGGCCCGGTTGCCCAGCCAGCAGACCCTGGCGCAGATCACGCGCGCCATCCATGGTCACCGCAAACTGCGCGTGACGTATCGTTCCCTGTCGGACCCGGACAAACAGGCCGGGCGCATCCTCGAGCCGCACAGCCTGGTCAATACCGGCATTCGCTGGCATGTTCGCGCCTACAGCGAGGACAACTGCGATTTCCGGGATTTTGTGCTGTCGCGGATTACGTCGGCCGAATGCCTGGACACGCCGGCTGAGTCGGGCGTGCAGTATGACGATGACTGGGTGGAAAGCGTGAATCTGGAACTGGTGCCGCACCGTGGGCTGGATGCGCTCAAGCGTGAAAGTCTGCTGCTGGATTACGGCGCGAAGGGGGACGTGATTGAAGTCAATGTGCGGCGTGCCTTACTGGGCTACGTGCTGCAGCGCCTGAGCGTGGACACTACGCTGGATCACTCGATGAACCCGAATGCCTGCCAATTGATGTTACTGAATCGGGATGAGATCGAACCGTTTGCGGCGTGGGCGTTCAATTAGACTCAAGCTGCAAGTTACAAGATTCAAGTTTCAAGGAGAGGGAGCCCAGGCGGTTCCTTATTAGCTTGTAACTTGAATCTTGAATCTTGAATCTTGCAACTAAGCCAGCAGGTCGATGAGTCCACGCATGGCAGCAGCCACCGCGCGCGAGCGGATTTCATCGCGGTCGCCGTCGAGGCGGCAGGTGGAGGACATCAGCGTGCCGTCTGTCAGCGCCCAGCCGTAGCAGACCAGCCCCACCGGTTTTTCGCGGGTGCCGCCGCTGGGGCCGGCGATGCCGGAAATGGCGAGCGCGGCCTGGGCATGGCTGTGGGCGAGTGCGCCGGCAGCCATGGCCATGGCGGTTTCCTCGGAGACGGCGCCGTGTTCGGCGAGCGTCGTCTCGGGCACATCGAGCATCTCGATCTTGGCGTCGTTGGCATAGGTAATGAAGCCGCGCTCATACCAGCTTGAGCTGCCGGGCTGTGCGGTGACCAGTTGCCCGACCCAGCCGCCGGTGCAGGATTCGGCGGTGGCCAGCATCCAGCCCCGGGCTTTCAGCCTGTCGCCCAGTTCGGTTGCCAGTTGCTTGAGTTCTTCATCGCTTACACGAGCCATTGCAGTCCCTTGATGATGGCGATGGCATACGCTGCCGCCAGTAAATCGTCGAACATGACGCCGAAGCCGTTCTTCATCCGCGCGTCGGCGATGCGGATCGGCCAGGGTTTCAGGATATCAAACAGGCGAAACAAGCCAAACGCCAGCGCGACCCACAGCCAGCCGGCTGGGGTAAACAGCAACACCAGCGCGAACGCGACAATTTCATCCCACACCATGCCGCCGTGGTCGGCCACGCCCAGTGCCCGACCGGTGCGGCCGCAGGCCCACACGCCGAGCAGAAACGTGGCTGTCAACAAAATGATCTGGTTGGGCAGGTCGGATGCGATGGCGGCGATCAGCCAGAACAATGGCAGCCCCAGCAGCGTGCCGACCGTGCCGGGCGCCCTGGGCGCAAGCCCGCTGCCAAAACCGAAAGCGATCAGGTGAGCCGGGTGCGTGAACAGGAATTTAAGATTGGGCGGCAAAGTGGTCGTACCCTGTCTGGTCGAGCGTGAGCGCCCGGCCGTCGGCGTCGAGAACCGTAAGTCCGGGTTCGGCCTGGATGCGGCCGATGCGGGTGACGGCCACGTCAGCGTCCGTAGCCGCAGCCAGCACCGCGTCCCGTCTGGATGGCGGCGCGGTAAAGCACAGTTCGTAATCATCGCCGCCCGCCAGCACGCAGTTGCGTGCCACAGCTTCGTGCAGGTATGCCTGCACCACCGGCAGTGTCGGCAGGGCGGCGAATTCGAGGGTCGCCCCCATGTTGGAGCGTTCCAGAATATGCCCGAGATCGCCCAGCAGGCCATCCGAAATATCGATGGCGCTGTGGGCGATGCCGCGCAGGGCGATGCCGAGTTCCACCTGCGGCATCGGCAGATACAGTGCGGGCAGGACCCTGGCCGCATCGACCTGTTCCATGGATAAACGTCCCTGGCGATACGCCAGTGCCATGGCTGCCGAGCCGAGCACACCTGATACCCAGATATCGTCGCCGGCCCGGGCGCCGTCGCGGCGCAACGCCTGGCCGGGCGGGATTTCGCCCATGACCGTGATGCTGATGGTGAGTGGGCCGCGCGTGGTGTCGCCGCCCACCAGTTCGATGCCGTGCAGGTCGGCCATGCGAAAAAGACCGCGCGCAAACGCGGTGAGCCAGGCGTCGTCGGCTTCGGGCAGCGCAATCGATAAAGT
>JAIOJU010000013.1 GCA_019911765.1 Thiobacillus sp. | reverse complement strand
TCGCAAGGTCGTCCTGCTGCGTGCGGATAAAACCGCCGTGCACGGAACGCTCCATCTGGATGACCCGCACACGGCCGTGGCACTGAACCACGAGTTCGAGGGCATGTGGCAACGCTCGCAGGCCAGCGTAACGGCGACCACGCTGGGTTTGTAAGCGCTACAGGGTTCTCAGCCAGTCCAGTTCGGGCTCACTGAAGCCCGCCGCACGCCGGGCTGCCAGATTAAATGGCGGTTTCAGCGGCGGCGCATCGTAATCAACCAGCAACTGGCGGAACGTTACGTCCGGTTCCAGTCCGCGCACCTCGCACAGCCAGCCATACCAGTGGCTGCCGATTGCAACGTGGCCAATTTCATCACGTTCGATCATGCCCAGAATCTCGACCATGCGCATATCGTTTGCAGCCTTCAGCTTGTCGACAATAAGGGGCGTTGCATCCAGCCCGCGCGCTTCCAGCACTCTGGGCACCAGTGCCATACGCACCAGCGGATCGTGTGCTGTTTTCAAAGCCATGTCCCACAGGCCATTGTGGGCGGGGAAATCGCCATAGGCGTGGCCAAGCACCGCCAGATGCGCATTCAGCAGATCGAAATGGATGGCCTCTTCGTCTGCCACCCGCAGCCAGTCCGCGTAATATGCCGGAGGCATGCCCGCAAATCGATGCGCCGCATCAAGCGCCAGGTTGATTGCGTTGAACTCGATATGCGCCAGTGCATGAATCAGGGCCACACGGCCGGGCAGCGTGTCGGCCCGGCGACGCGGTACCTGCTGCGGTGAAACCAGGATGGGTTCTTCAGGATGCCCCGGCTGATCAATGGGTGCGCGCTCCGCATCAGCACACACCTCAACCCGACCACTCAGGCAATCCGCCTGCAACGCATGAACACAAGCCACTTTTTCTTCCGCAGACTGCGCAAGCAGACACTCCGCCAGACGCTGCGGCAGGGGATCTAACGCTGATCCGACCACCGGATCCCGATCAACGCAATCGTCAGAAAAATCATCAGCGGCAGACCGGACACCAGCATCACCGGCCAGTCATTCAGCAAGCCCAGATGGCCAAAAAGCCGGCTCAGCAAATGAAAGCCCAGGCCGACCAGAATGCCAATAAATATCTTGCTGCTGGCGCTCCCTGATCGTGCACCCTGAGTCGCGAAAGGCATGGCTATCAACATCATGATCGGGATCACAAACGGGCTGATGAATTTGGACCACAACGCCAGTTCGTAACGCGCGGCTTTCTGGCCGTTTTCCTTGAGATGTGCGACATAACGCCAGAGCGTGCGTGCCGACATCTTCTCCGGCGCAACCAGCAAGACGCTCAGAATGTCGGGGGTCAGTACCGATTGCCAGTTTTCACGTGCACTGCTGGCAGATCGAATGCCTTCGGTTTCAAAACGTGTTTCCTGAACCTGCTTCAAATCCCAGGTTTGATCGCCGCGCCAACTGGCTTCTTCAGCCGTCCGGATCCAGTCCAGGCGGCCCTCTTTATCAAAACCGTATATCTCGAGACCACGCAGCGTGCTGTCCGGCATCACCTCGCGCACATTGATAAAGGCATGACCATCCTTCACCCATAATCCGGAACGGAACTGCTGCGCCACGACGGATTGAGTCGCCAACAGCTTGTAACGCTGCGCGGCCTGCTCGGACCAGGGCGCGACGTACTCACCCAGCACCAGCAACAGCAGCGACAGCACCACGCCCACCCCGGCGAAATAGCTCGCAACCCGCCAACTGGACAAACCCGAAACCCGCATCACGGCGTATTCTGAATTCCCCACCAGACGGGACAATGCGAATAGCGTGCCGATCAGTGCCGCCACCGGCAATATCTCGTACAGATGGCCTGGCATGTTGAGCAACACCACGATCGCCGCCTGTCCCAGACCGTAGTTGTTGCGCCCCAGGCTTCCGAGTTCCTGAATGATGTCAAAAAAGGCAAACAGCACCATCAACGCCAGCAGCACAAACGCCGAAGCCGCCAGAACCTGCCCGGTCAGGTAGCGCGCCAGCAACTTCATGCCCGCCTCCAGGTGGGGAAACGCAAGCGCGTACGCAGGTAAAACAATGCCAGCACAGCCAACAACATTGGCAAATGCGCAGTCAGCACGCCCAGCCACAGATCCAGCTTGCCCTGCGCCACCCACGCCTGCGAAAAGGACAGCAGGTTGTTGTAAACGAAATACAGCAGCAGGGCGATCACCAGGCCATGGGAACGGCGCGCCCGGGTATTGACGAAACTGAGCGGAATCGCCATGGCTGCAAGCACCAGCGCACTCACGGGCACCCCCAATCGCCACAACAGTTCGGCGCGCGCCTGCGGCGAGGCATCCTGCAGCAACTCGTCTACCTGCGCCTGACGCACACCCGTTTCCCTGCCATTGACCGCAATCGGATCGAGCCGCATCCAGTAGCGCTCAAACTGCACAATGCGGTAATCAAGCCGGCCTGGCGTGCCTTCATAACGCCGTCCATCCTTGAACACCAGATAACGCGAGCCGTCCTCAAGCTCGGTATGACTGCCTTCGCGTGCGACCACCAGACCCAACTGGCCGTCTATGCGCGACTGCATGAACACATTGCGCACGATGCCAGTCAGTGGATTCAGCGACTCAACGTAATAGACCCGCTGACCCGCACTGGATTCGGCAAACAGGCCCGGAGCGATCAATGAACTTTCACTGCGGCTGCGCAAATCCTGGCGGTACTCATTTTTTTTGGTTTGCGCCCAGGGATTGAGCACCAGCGTCAACAACAGAATAATCAATGAAAAGGGGATAGAGAAAGTCAACACGGGCCGCAGCCATTGCGTTAGCGACAGGCCGGCATTGAACCAGATCACCATCTCGTTCTCGCGCCACATGCGCGACAAGGGCAACAACACTCCGGCAAACAGCGCGATGGTCATCAATACCGGCAGGAAGTACAACAAGGAGAAGCCGAGGAAGGCGAATACCGCCTCATTGGCGAGTTCACCCCGTGCCACATCACCCAGCAACCGGATAAACAGCACGACCAGCGCAATGGCAATCAGTACCGTCAAGACGGCACCGGTAGTGAGTCCCAACTCGCGGGTTAGCGCGCGGCGATAGAGCATGGAAAGCCCCGCAAATCAGCCGGGACACAAACGGACTTTTGACATTCCGCCGTGCCTGCGCCAATAATCACCGCATCGGCAACGCCGATCATCATCGCATCGGCAAATTGTATTTTTTTGAGCACAGACATGGAAAACAAGGAAATCGAACTCGAATTTAGCATAAAAAGCGGCGCGCCCGAAAAGCAGCGCACCGCCTGCGTGGTGGTCGGCGTGTTTGAAAATCGCAAACTGTCCGGCCCTGCAATCGATATCGATCGTGCCAGCGATGGCTATCTGTCAGAAATCCTGCGCGGCGGCGATATGGAAGGCAAAGCCGGCAGCACGCTTTTATTGCACAAGGTCCCCAATATTCTTGCCGACCGCATCCTCATGGTCGGCCTCGGCAAGGAACGGGATTTTCATGAAACCGCCTACCGCGATGCGATTGCCTGTACCGTCAAGACCTTGCGCGATACCGGTTCGATGGAGGCCGCCATCACCCTCAGCGAAATCCCGGTCAAAAAGCGCGATGTCACCTGGAACATCGAGCAGGCCGTGATCACCACGTATGACGCGCTGTACCGCTT
>JAIOJU010000132.1 GCA_019911765.1 Thiobacillus sp. | reverse complement strand
CCTCCAACCCTGGCCGTACAGGTCCGTCAGACTCGTTGTCCAGAATTTGCTGTAGCCGCGAGCATCCGGTTCGCCTTCGCACTTGAGGGTTCTGCCCTTGACGCTGGCACCTCCGCCACCCGAATAGGTGTTGCACATCATCAGCTCGTGACTTTCAGCAGCAAATGCTGAGGAATTGAGCATGAGCACTGATGAAAGCAGCAGAGAGGGGACTGTTCGCATCAAGCCCCCGCTTCCTGCGCCTTCGGCCTGAATTTCACTTCCTCCAGACGGGACAGCGACAGATAGACATCGTCGGCATTGAGCTGCATCGTTTTCCGCACTTCGCCAGACTCTTTATCTGTCCACTCCTGCTCGGCCAGGCGGCCGGCGATATGCACACGCGCCCCCTTGCGCAGGTGCTGGGCAACATCCTCGCCGCGCTTGTCCCACACCGAAGCATTCATCCAGAACCCACCGGACTGCTCGAAACCGCCCTGACCATCCTGCTTGTATTCGTCGAAGAAAACCCGGATCTCTGCGACCTTACGATCCTCGCCCTTGACCAGGACGGTCTTCAACGTGGGGTTGTCGCCCAAATTGCCCGTGCCACGAAATTCATTGCTCATTGCCCCTTCTCCTTCAGTTGATTAAAAAACCCACGCCAGGGGGTGGCGTACCCACTTCATTGCTTCAATCCTCAATGTTCAGTTCCTGTGCCATGCGTATTGCCTTCCTGGTCACGACCTCCTTCGCATTCAGCAACCGTACTGCCGCATTGACCTCCTCAAACCAGTCCTGCTGTGATCGTGTCATTCGGCCCAGCGTGGGCTGGATGCTGTCCCATGTCAGGTGGACATGCTTCACGCCAAAGCTGCGCCACATCAGGAAGCGTTGCCCAGTCGATTGCCGGTGATGCAGATACACGTACCAGGCATTGCCTGCGGCACGCTTTGAGTGCTCGGACAATTCCTCCATCTCAAATACGACCTTCCGGTAGTCACGATGGAGCCGCGCCAACCACTCATCCGCTCCCTTACCCTTAAAAGGCCTTTTATCCATCTGGATTGATGACAAACCGCTCATAGGAGCGTGTTTTCCCGGCTCAGATCACTTCCGGCCGTATCCACTTTCCCCTGCGCCACATCCACCAGCAATCGCATCTCTGCCTCGCTCACATCCGCCCGACGACGGCTATGACGCGGTCGCATTTCACCGGTGAAGATCTGCTGCGGTACTTCACCGAATATCCCAACCGCTGCTTCAACCCGCTTCCTTGCTTCATCGCTGGCGCCAGGGAGGAAATCGCTCCTTGATAGCAGGCGCAACTCCTCACGGAGGAGATACTTCTGATAGGGCAAGGTGGACTCGAACAACGCCCGAATCCGCTTGGTCATCTGGTACATGTCTTCCTTCCCTTCGATGTCGCCCAGCCGATTCTTTTGCACCATCGTCTTGACCACACGCGCATACCAGTCAAAGTCCAGGATCAGATCCACGATCATGTAACCGTAGGGACTGCGGAAACCCAGTTCCACTTCCACTGGCGCACGACTCTTCAATACGGACACGCGCAGGCCACGCGCCTGCAACTTGTCCAGATCGTCCTGGAAATGCTTTCCGGCATGCTCAAGCTGTTGGCGCAGTTCGCCGACCCGATCCGTCACCTGCACCAGAATCCAGTCCGCATATGGATTGTCATTGGCCGACAGATTCCAGATTGACCGGAGCACTGCTGCAACCTTCTTCCCGCTGGTGATTCCGTAGCCGCGCGGGCTTTCATCACGCGTCCTGCCGATAAACAGTCGGTAGGCCTCCTTGGTATGGATTGCCATCACATCCGTCTCATCAGCAACGAGGCTGCCGATAGCCTTCAGTGCGCGTGCCTCATGATCGGGAACGATCGGGTCAGCGTATTGGCGTTGCTGGCGATTAGCCTGTTCCTGCCGCAGGCGCTCTTCCCTTTCGAGCAGATCCATAAAACGCTCCCAACGAGGATCTTTCTCGTCCGGTTCATCTGCCTCGACTAAATCCTTCAGAGCATCTCGCTCTCCAGCAATGTCGTACCCATCCTCGAACGGCGAATCCGCCGAGGTCGGGAACTTGATTTTCGATTTCGGTGTTGCCATCAAAGTCTCCGTCTATAAGTCATCACTTCCTGCTGCGCCACCTTGCGGTTGCCTGTTTCGGTGATGGCACTACCATCACCCTCACTTCCTGCTGCGCCACCTTGCGGTTGCCTGTTTCGGTGATGGCACTACCATCACCCTCACTTCCTGCTGCGCCACCTTGCGGTTGCCTGTTCGGTGATGGCACTACCATCACTCTCACTTCCTGCTGCGCCACCTTGCGGTTGCCTGTTCGGTGATGGCACTACCATCACTCTCGCTTCCTGCTGCGCCACCTTGCGGTTGCCTGTTCGGTGATGGCACTACCATCACCCTCACTTCCTGTAGCCGTGGCTCTGGTCATTTCTTTCCCCAAATGGTCTGACGCAGTTCGGTCAGCTTGATCCGGGCGGAATCCCGGTTTGTCGCAAACTGTGTTTGTGGCTCAACGATCAGGCGCTTTCGCTGTTCCAGTATTTCCTGCCGGCGCTTTCGATCTGCTTCAACCCGATGGGCGTACTCAGCCTCAAATGTCCCGGCCTGTTGTCTGGTTTTCAGGGTTCGCAGGTAGCCGATCGCATTTTTGACGTGGCCGTCCTGCATCTGGCCTGCCAGCTCGTCGAGGATGAGTTGAGGATTGGGGCTGCCGTGCAGAATCTGCCGTGCGGTCTGTTTCTCGCCGGGAAGCAGCTTGTCCGGATAGATCAGGTTTTCCAGATCAGCGCTTGCTGGCGCAGTCCGGATGGTCTTGGGGAAATCGAATACGCCCACCCCCTCCAAGCTGTTATGGAGGGGGTGGTATGGAGTATTTATTTCTTTATTAGAGTGAGTTGCTGTTTCCGCAGAACTTGTTTCGCGGAAACGTGAACTGTTGTCTTGCGGTTCCGGCAACTCTTGTTTTACGGTTCCGGCAACTCTTGTTACGCGTTTTGAGCAACTGTTGTTTGTCGGATTCCGGCAATCTAGTTTGTTGGATTCCGACAAACTGTGGAATTCATTGGCTTCCAGGCAGATTTTGGCCGGCAGAGTTGTCAACATAATCCGTGACAACAACTGGGATTGCATCCGGCTTTCCCGCACCTCTTCCATCATGCCGGACTCGATCAGTTTGGCTCGGGCATTCGACAACATGCGACGGCCAAAATGGAGATGGATCAGTGATTGGCTGGTCGGGCTGCTGAACCAGCCTTCCTTGTCAACTTCGTTCCGGGATAATGTCTGCCGCAGTCGATTGAACAGGCTGGACATGTAGAGACCCGCCAAGGCGCTGTCCGCCGTCCACGCAAAAGGGGCGTAGAACATCACCGGTTTACCGAGCAGCGTTTTCAGCACCCGGTCTTCCCATGACCAGGGGCGGTAGGTGGTATTGGCATACTGGCACAGCTTCAAAGCCAGACGGTCAAGATCTACCCTGAACCAGAGTTTGGCTGGCATGCCACGTCTTGATTCCTGCAAGATGCCGTCTTTTAGCAGCACTTTACGAGATGTTTCAATCTCCCGGACGCTCAACCCGGCGACCTGCTTCCATTCCTTCGATGTCTTCCAGAACCACCCTCCGCGATTGGGCTGCTTGTCCAGGACCACACGGGTCATGAACATGGCGTGTCCAAGCATCAGGGCGGCTTTGGGAGAACCCGTCAATTCGGCGAGGGAGGGGTAATACGCCACGTAGCGGTTACCAAGCGCCGACAGAAGGTCTTTCACCCCCTGGGCCAGGTTTTCGTTCACCTGACTCGATTTGGCAGCTATGGCGTATGCGTGGGGCATCATCTGGTCCTAGATGACCTGCCCCCACTTGGCTTCTGCCTGATCCGATAGCAGCTCAAGAATGCGATCAATTCGAATCTTGAACCAAAGCTCGGCCGGCAAGCCCGCCCGCCGTTCAATCAGAACATCCAGCTCCCGCAGGATGCGGCGAGCCGTTTGCTGCTCGAAGCGGGTCAGTCCCGTTTCAGCCTTCCATTCATCCCCGCTCTTTCTGAACCAGCCTTCCGCGTCTTTCGGAAGACGGTCTATCGTGTAGATCGCATAAGACAGGAACAGTGCTGCCACAGCGCTGCCTGTCAGACCCACATAGGCACGCTGGAACACGATTGGCTCATCGAATATGTCCAGCAACATTGCTGGGCTGATCGTGTTGTAGACGGCCTGATCGTCTGTCGATGGATTCATTGGCAGACAGTCCGGAGGCGTGGCACGGCTTTTATTTCTGGCCATGGTGCTTCCTTGGGGGTTCGTTGAATTCATTGACGGTGGCGTACAGCCCGTCGAGGGAATAGTTGCTGAAAAACCCATGCAGAAGCATGAGTTTTTCGCGGAGAGTGGTGATCTCGGGGTATTCCTCATTCATCCCGAACCAGCATTGGTGGATCAGATCGCGGACACTTTCATCAGGTAGCGCGACACGGCCGATTTTGCGGTCATTCTTGAGGAGCTTGCGGTAGGTCTGGATCACACGCGGGTCGGTCGACGGGAACAATTGGTTCAGCATCGACTGGCTGGCGCCATTCTGGATGCAATACACCAAATGCTCGGTTTCCTGCTTGCGCCGAAACAGGGTTTCGATTCCGAGTTCGAAACCGCCCTCATCGATCGAGAAATGGATGTCGGGATGGCCTGATGAGGCCAGGTGCAGAATTTCATTAATGGCGAGACCTCGCAACCGATCCATGGACCGCGGACAAGCGCCCTTTTCCAGCAGGACGGCAAGGTCGCCACGCTCAAGCTGCTCGATCAAGTGCATCAGCAGCGAGGCTCTCAGCGTATTGTCGGTGACGCGAACCATCATCATGATCGAGCCCCTCCACGAATGACCGAGAGCAACTCAAGGCACACACCCGCAATAGGGTTGTCCGGGTTCAGCAGCCATGGAATCGGCAGAAACTCACCTTGGCCACCAATGTTGTGCTGTATGGCGAGTTCCAGGCCTCCCAGCGTTTCCTGGCTCCCCTCTTCCAGGATCAAGGTGCGCCACTCATTGGGCTCCTCAAGGCCAGACCGGCACACTTCCGTTTCGAACTGTCCGCTTGCCATCGCAAGCACCCACCAGGCAGCCTGGCGGCTCTGCGCGTTCTCTTTCAAATCAAGTGGGCCATCCTTGGGAAATCCCATGCAATACCCCATGGGCATGCCAGGTGAAGGCTCATAGCAGGAGCCGAGGCCGGCGGAGACAAGCACTTGCTGAATCAAGGTCATCAACCGGTCCGGCTCTCCTCTCTCAGCTTGGATCGGGGGGAAACTGACTGTGGAATGGGAAGCCGTTGAACTCACTCTTTGGCTGCGTTCACCGTGCTCTGTTGCGGTCGGCTTAGTCGGTGTGGTTATCCCAAGCAATCGTGGAGCAAGAGCAATGGACTGTGACGATTTCCCCGGTTCCTGGCCGACAGACTCTGGTGTGGATTGAGTTTGGGGTTCGACCGGACGCTGGGGCTTGCATATCCGCTGCAAACCTTCCAGCGTCATGTCAGGGAAGTGCTCCATGGCGGTGAGAAACTTGCCCATGTCCCGTTCAGTCAATTCCAGCCGGGCAGACAAGCTGGCTTCGCATCGACCAAGAAACAGGTCTGCGGTAAACGCATGGCTATCTTCCAGAACCATGCCGGCTATAGCCTTTGCGGTTGGCGTGACCACCTCGGCGTAGAAAGCGCTTTCCTCGATGTCGTGATGATTAGCCAGCTTCAACAACAGGTTCAGGCGGGGCTGGATGGTTCGCACGGATAAACCGGAAAGCCACGGGCCGACATCGGCAATTTTTTCGACTGCGAATCGGTACATGCTGAGTGTTCGCAGATCAGTCTGGAGTCCGAATTTCTTGATTTCGGCTTCAAACTCCCGGTGTGAGAGTGTTTTACCGCTCTCCTCTTCCATCTGCCGCTTGATTTCCAGCGTCCCGTTGGCACGATCCCAGAAGGTCATGTCGTTGCGCTGAGTGTTTTCGGCCATGTGGGCCAGCAGAACAGAAGCCTCGCCGCGCCAGGCTTTGATGATGACGCGGGTTTCGCGAAACTTCGGATCTGCGGTTTCTTCCCACAACTCCCGGATGGCCTGCAGGCGGGTATTGCCACCTGCATACAAGATGTAATGGGTTTCCCCCGGCCGCTTGGTAACGGTCAAGGGTTGGAGGATTCCGTTGACCCGGATGCTCTCCTTCAGCTCAGCGTAGGCTTCGTTGTTCGCCTTGCGGGGATTACGCTCATAGAAGTGGACGGTGGTTACGGGAAGACTCGCCCACGAATCATCCACTTCAGTGTCATGTTTGAGGCCGCTCCCGCTGTTTGGCGCCGGCACGTTCAGGCTGTTGGACACCTCCAGCTTCAGGCGCTCCCGTACGGTCCGCTTTTCCGAATCGGACTTTGGGGTAAACCCATGCTTGGCCGCCAAGTCCACCATCTTGATCGAACTCGGGATGTTCATGAGTGGGGGCTTTTTCTTTCCGCCCGCCATCATGCTTCAGCTCCGTCACGGCCTGTGTCTTGTGCCGTCTCCGATCCGGCGTAATGCCCTGCTAGGCTCGGCACCAACTCCCAGAGGAGAGCGTGCATCGTTTCATAGGCAGATGGCATCGTGCCCTTGCGCGACGGTTCATGCCGGTGCGCGGGGATACACAGGGTGGCCGATTCCTTGTAGGACTTAGCGTCAGGAACTACCGTATCGAGGACCGTGACCCGTCCGCCAAGCTTGATGAAGTCCTGTCTGATCGACTCCGCGATGATTCTCGCGTCGGCAGTCCGGTCCTGCATCGAAATGACTGCTTTGACCGGCCCTACCCTGTATTTCGAGTTTGGTGAGGGCTCAAGCCGCGCCAGCAGTTCCATCGTGCCCGTTTTGAACTCACGGGCTGACAGAATTTCCGGCTTGATTGGAGAAATGATCTGCGTGGCGGCGAGTGCGGCAGTGTCCTGCAGCGGACCTACGGTTCCCTGCGTGTCGATTAAGACGCAGTCGTAATAGTCTTCGGATACTGCGGGGGAATTCAGGGCATTGCCAAGGCGCTCGCCTCGATCAATACGATGCAGGAGCCAAGTTTGGAGACTGCCATCTGGATCATCCGACCGGATTACATCGAGCCCATCGATTACTGTCTGAGAGATGCAATCCTCTGTGACATACCCGGTGGTGATGACTTTTGTGAGGCCAAACGGAGCTTCGCGCTTAATACGGTAATATTTTGATAGCGCGGGCTGCACATCGGCGTCGACAAGCAGAACTCTCAGCCCCATGTCCGCCATGAGTGCGCCAAGATTTGCTGCCAATGTCGTCTTGCCGACCCCGCCCTTCGTACTCAGTACAGTGAACTTGATCATATCCCTCCCCAGGTTTAACTAGGGACATGGACATAACCAGTCTGGATGCTGCGATCCCGCAGCAGTCTTGAGTTGCGCGTTTTTCCATAAAATGGTATATCAGGACTTGCTAATATACATTATGCGAAGCAGGCCAGACTGACCGGCAAGTTCTGCCGCTGTGATTGTAGGAACAAGAGCAACCTGATCAATTGCAACTTAAGGCTGCTAATTCGCACAACTTCACCCGCTAACCAAAGTCTGATCGATTCAATGACTTATGCCACAAACGGGAAATCTCACCGAACGGCCGCTTTCTGATTTCCTTTGCTGCAGGCCCCGACACCAGTGTGCCGAACATGGACGGCTCATCAAGTATCAGTTCGGCACAGCAAGCCTGACAGCATGCACACAGAAACTGTTTATTTTGAGTTTTTGGCTGGCCGTCCTGTCTTGATGACGTCAAGACGACGCACCGCGGCAAGCACCGAGGTATCGCTCAGCTTTGCCAGGTATGCAACTGCCGCGCGCAGGATCTCGCTTTTCTTTGCTGGAACCCCCGCACTCAGGCAGCGCTTTTTCAATGCTGCGATCAAAGCGTACTCTGGCTCCGGCATGGTGAAGCTGTCGCGTACCAGCTTGGGTTTTTTTACCTTGGCAGGTTTGCCTTTTTTGTTTGTTTTAGCAACAAAAGGCTCCGGCGGATGGGTGGCTGTCTTGGCGGCAGCAGGCTTCTTGCTCGCCACGACGCGAGCAACAGGTTTCTTTGCTGCAGCCGTGGCGGCTTTGACTGCGGCCGGCGAAGCCGCTTGGGTCGCCTTTGGCCGCGGTGCCCGCTTGATGTCCGATGGTTTGGTTCTGGCAGCAGTAGCGCTGTTTGAACGTGTTGCAGATGCGGGCTTTCTGGGTGCTTTGGTTTCAACGGTCACGGCTAATCTCCAATGCCTATTAAACAGGATAAACAGTATATGTTGTTCGTACGGCACTTAAATCATGACGCGTTGCTGCAATAAAAATTTAACAAACAGCAAAAATCAGCTCGTCTGCTGTCACGCAAGACGGGAAACATGCCTCCCGTTCAAATCGATTTGTTGGCGTGTGCAGACATGGTGCCCCCCGTCTTCCGGTAAGGCGGCGCCCCCCCTTTTCTTTCCGTGCCAGACACCTTCAGCCTTGGGTAGCTCGTCGAAGATCCGCAAAAAAATAGCGGGGAGAAAACTCCCCGCCGAAAGTACTACCGGAGGATAAATCGTTGCAAACCATGCCGCTTCAGGCACGGCCCGATTCTGTTCATTCTGAAGAAAGACGATGACGTCTATTGCCGGCAGATTATTCCGAGCGATGGCCCATTCAGCTCATGTCCATCCAGATGTTTCCTGATCACGCAGATCAACCACCGGGGGCCTTGATATATTTCTGATCGTCCAGCTTGTCCCGGTATTCTTCCAGCAGATTTTCTGTTTCTACCTGTTTCAGCCCGGTAAAAGGTTCCTTCTGAACCAGCGTTTCGCCACATGTCTTGCTTTCAAAGCGATCCATCAGCGAGCGCCCCACGCCATACAACGCCACATTCTTGCGCTCGCACGACGCCAGCTCACGTTCATTGCGTGCCTTGATTCCCTTCAGGTGATTCTTCTCCGCCTTGGTCTGTTGCAAGGCCTGAGTGGTTTCGTCCAGGGTCTTCCTGGTTTCGTCCAGCTGCCTGGCCGTCGTCGCCAGCTCTTCCTTGACCAGCACAAGCTCCTGGGTGAGCGCCGACAGCTGCTGCTTGCTGGCATTCAGTCCATGTTGCAGGCGCGCTGCCTTGCTTTCAACGGACGATGATGATGCCCTGGCCTGTTCCAGATCGGCCATCAAGCGGCTCTTTTCCTGTTCGATCGCCGTCATTTCTCCCTGCACGTGAGACAGCTGCTGTTGAACCCGGCGCAAGGCCTCACGCTCGCGGCTGGCTTTTTTGTCGGAGGCCTCGGCATGCATGGCGGTGCCAGAAATACACAGCAAAAGCAGGACCGTCAGCACGCCCATCCGGGTTGGTGCCGTATTTTGGCCAGGGGCATTCGCGATATGGCGTGTGTGCTTCATAAATCGATTCCGTGATCAGATACGAATAATTGTCATTTTGGCAACATCAATACGAGATTCCGCCTCGATCCACCAACATGACCGAGATATCGCGATAGCGGCCCGACCAGAACAAGGGCCGGTTGCCGTTGCGATCCATGACATTGGGGTCCAATCCTGCCTCCAGCATCAATTCAATAATGTCCTGATAGCCTTCCTGTGCCGCAATGCCCATGCTGACACGGCCATCCCGATTCCAGATCGAGGCATCGGGACGACAGGCCAGGAGTTCTCGCACCACATCCGTTCGATGCATCAACGTCGCCGCGATGAGTGGCGTGTTGCCATCATTGCTTTTCCTGTCGACATCCGCGCCCGCTTTCAGCAACAGGCGAACGATCCGGACGTTTCCTTGCAATGCCGCCATGCCAAGGGGCGTAAAGCCGCGTCCCTTCATGTCAGGATGCGCACCAGCGTCCAGCAGTACGCGCGTCATGTCGGCATTGCCGGACAAAACCGCGTGCATCAGGGCGTTCTCGCCCCATTGGTCGGTTGCCGCATTGGGATTGGTGCCGAGTTTCAGCAGGGTTTCCACCGCTTTGACGTCATTGCGCGCAGCGGCAGCAATCAGCTCGCTTTGCCTGCCTTCCGAATAAACGGGTTCACGATCGTTTCCTGTCGTGTTGATGCGCGCAAACTCGAGCCGGTCATAGTGCGGACGTGCATCACGCCCAAGTGGTGGCGAATCAGGCAACAGCCAATCGTCGCGCTCCATGTCGAAGGCCATCGCCTGACCACTGGCCAGCAATGCCAGCAGCAGCCATTCAGAACTTCGCATTGAAATCTACCTGCATCACATCCACACCAAACGGCAAACCATCGATCTGGTCGGCGGACAACCACTTGGCAGACACCCATGAATTGCGGTCCATGCCATACGCGCCGCCAATGAAGAAGCCCTTGCTGTTGGTGCCGCCCAGGCGGAAATCGGAATCGGCAAAGGCATCCAGCACGGCGTCACGTTCGAGGTGACGGTAGCCCAAGAAAGCCTGCCAGTCGCCCTGATTCTGGATCGAAGGCCAGCCCACCGTCACCTTGGTCTGCCAGCCCAGTGTCCTGGCTTCCTGGGGGGAGCTCAGCAGCGCGTTTGTCTTGCCCAGGTCGTAACCGACGTTCTTCACCACATCGCCATCCAGAATCACATGCACCGGCTCGAAGTGCGCCAGATCCACCGTGGCAGTCAGATTGAGTAATGAGTAATCGGAGGCCAGGCCAAAAAGCCCGGGGTTATCCGTCGGTGCCACCTCGAACATCGTATTGCCCTTTTGACGCGTTCTCAAAACCGAGTCAGAGTAGTCATACAGGCCATCGACAAGCGAATCTTTTTCCGCACTTATGTTCCGGTAGTCGTAATAGGCCAGTCCAAAGCGCCAGCGCGTGCTGGCATCCATTTTCCAGTCCAGACCAGCCTGCGCGGCGACCAGCCACTTGTCACGCGCCAGATTGGTCGCCGATGTTTCCACTTCCTTCAGCGGAAACGCACCTACGGTGAAGAATGGCTTGCCGCTGTGATCGCTGCGCGCCCACGGCGTGAACGTGGCGGCCACGCCATCAAAATTGAGGTCGTCGTCCCACACCAGATCGGTACTGAAGAAGGGATTTGGCATGCGTCCACCCGAAACGGACAACCACTCCCACGGCCGGGCTTTGACGAACGCCCGGTCCAGAACCAGCGCATATTTGTTGAATTCATTGCCCAGCGTCTGGTTGGTGGAAACCGGGTCATTGGTATTGCCCGTGGTGATGCGGAAACCAGCGGATACCGCATCCGTGACTTTTGCCGACAGCCCAAGGCGCGCACGGATGCGTAAGCGCTGGCGGTCTTCCTGGGTATTAACCGGAGCGGAAGCGCTGCCCAGGCCGTATGGCTCTCCAACAAAATTCTGGCCAATGTCATTGCCGTCCGCGAACAAATCACCCTGATAGCGCAGACGGATATCGCCCGACCACTTCAGTCGATCGATCCATTCCGGTACCGCATTGACATCGCCCCACTGCTCGGTCTTGGCCTGCGCCACCACTTCCTGGCGGATCTGTTCGCGAATCTCGCGCTTCACCACCTCGGGAATGTAAGGCACGCGCACCACTCCGGAAGCCGCGTCGGCCCTGGCGCTGGCTTCGGCCTGTTCCTGGCCTTTCCTTTCAGCCTGCTTCACCAGGCCTTGTGCCACCTCGGCGCTCAGCACACCTTTATCCACCAGCGCATCCAGAATGGCGAGTGTCGTCGCACGCAGGGTTTCCAGCTGTTCGCGCTCGCTGCCTGCCTGTGCGGGTATCGCACAGGCCAGACTCAGCGCGACAACCAGCGATTTGGCCAGGGGTTTGAAGTGACGGGTTCTCATGATGGTCAGGATTCTGCGAAATAAAATGTTCGGATAAAAAGATCAGCGCGACACCACGCGCAAGCGCACCGGCTGCGGAATGTCATTCGGCAAGGGATCACGCAGGCTGACTTGCAGAATTTCCTGCCGCAGCGCCTCATCCAGTTCGACATCACCCGTGCCCTTGTCGAGCACCACCCGGCTGACTGCGCCGGCGAGGTTGAACCATATCTGCGCCACTACCCGGTAATCCTTTCCCTGCAGCCGCCTGGCACGTTTCAGGTCGTCTTCCAGCTGGCGCGAAATCATGCGCGAATACCAGTTGCGCCGTTCGTCTCCGGGCCCGCCCCCACCGATTCCAATGCCACTGCCTGCTGCCAAGTCGGTCGCCATGCCGCTGGCAGGTCCATCCGGAATGCCGCCGGGCGGCGGCGGCGCCTCAGGCTGGGGTGGCTGGGGCTGATCGAGCTTGACCTCTTCCTTCGGCTTCTCGATCTTGTCCGGTTCCGGCGGCTTTTCTTCCGGCGGCTTGGGCGGCGGCGGCTTGACCAGGGCAATCGTCTGGATCTTCGGCCGCTGCGGCTTGCCCGGGTCGTTGATGAAGCCCATCAC
>JAIOJU010000131.1 GCA_019911765.1 Thiobacillus sp. | reverse complement strand
CATCTACATCGAGCAGCGCAAGGGCCGGCCGGTAGAGGAGGTGATCAATGTCGCGACCATTCGCGACGAACTGTCCAAGCGTTTCCAGATCACCGGCCTCGACAGCACCGAGGAAGCGCGCACCCTGGCGCTGTTGCTGCGCGCCGGCGCGCTGGCCGCGCCGATGCAGATCATCGAGGAACGCACCGTCGGCCCCAGCATGGGCGCCGAGAACATCGAAAAAGGCTTCCATTCCAACATCTGGGGCTTTTTCGCGGTCGTGACGTTCATCTCGATCTACTACCGGATGTTCGGCCTGTTCTCGTCAGTTGCGCTGGCTGTCAACGGTTTCTTCCTGGTTGCATTGCTGTCGATGATGCAGGCCACGCTGACCCTGCCCGGCATGGCGGCAATCGCGCTCACCCTCGGCATGGCGATCGACGCCAACGTGCTGATCAACGAACGCATCCGCGAGGAACTGCGCAACGGCTCTTCACCTCAGGCGGCAATCAGTGCGGGTTATGAGCGCGCCTGGGGCACGATTCTGGATGCCAACATCACCACCCTGATCGCCGGCATCTCGCTATTCTGGCTCGGCTCCGGCCCGGTGCGCGGATTTGCCGTGGTCTTGTGTCTCGGCATCCTCACGTCGATGTTCAGCGCCGTCACGGTGTCGCGTGCGATGGCCAACCTCACCTATGGCCGCAAGGCTCGCCTGACCAAAGTCTCGATTTAAGGCTCAACCATGCTCGAACTCTTCCCTTTCAGAAAAACCATCCCCTTCATGAGTTGGGGCAAGGCGACCACTGCGATTTCGCTGATCACCTTCCTCTTTTCAGTGTGGGCGCTGTGGGATCGTGGCCTGAACCTGGGCGTTGATTTCACCGGCGGCACCGTGATCGAGGTCAGCTACGATCAGGCCGCCAACCTGCCGGCGATTCGCAGCACCCTGGAAAAAACCGGCTTGCCGGAAGTCACCGTGCAAAACTTTGGCACCAGCCGTGACGTGCTGATTCGCCTGCCGGTCAGGGGGTCGGATAACGCCGCCCAAACCAGCAACCGGGTAATGACCGCGCTGACCGCAGCCGATGCGGGCGTGGAACTCAAAAAAGTCGATTTCGTCGGCCCACAAATCGGCAAGGAGCTCTACGACAACGGCGCCCTCGCGCTGCTGGTGGTGGCCTTCGGCATCATGGCCTACCTGGCCGTGCGCTTCGAATGGCGCTTTGCAGTGGCTGGCATGCTAGCCAACATGCACGACATCGTCATCATTCTCGGCGTGTTTGCCTTCTTCCAGTGGGAATTCACACTCACCGTGCTGGCGGGCGTTCTGGCCGTGCTGGGTTACTCGGTCAACGAATCGGTCGTGATCTTCGACCGGATCCGCGAGAACATCCGCAAGATGCGTGGCGCCACCATCCCGCACATCATCGATGACGCCATCACCACCACCATGAGCCGCACCATCATCACCCACGGCTCGACCCAGATCATGGTGCTGTCGATGCTGTTCTTTGGGGGCGAAGCGCTGCATAACTTCGCACTCGCACTCACCATCGGCATCATGTTTGGCATCTATTCCTCGGTGCTGGTCGCCGCGCCGCTTCTGTTGATGTTTGGCATCAAGCGCGAGCACTTCATCAAGCCGGTGGAAAAGAAGGAAGAAGCAGTTGTTTAAGATTCAAGTAACAAGATTCAAGATTCAAGGGCACGGAGCACGCGTTCCTACCTCTTGTAACTTGTATCCTGCATATTGAAACTGCCGTTCCAACATGCTCCACGATTTCATCAGCTGGATTCTCGCCACCGTACACGACTGGGGCTACACCGGCATCTTCATCCTGATGGCGCTCGAATCCACCGTATTGCCGGTCCCGAGCGAACTGGTGCTAATCCCCGCAGGCTACCTGGCTCACCAGGGACAAATGAATTTCGGCTTGATCGTGCTGGCGTCCACCGTCGGCAGCCTGGTGGGGGCATCGCTCAACTACGTCGTATCAATGTGGCTGGGGCGGCCCTTCCTCGAACGCTGGGGCCGCTATTTCTTCGTACGCCCCGAACTGCTGCATAAGACCGATACCTTCTTTGCAAAGCACGGCGCGGTCTCCACCTTCACCGGTCGTCTCATACCCGGCATCCGCCACCTGATTTCCATCCCCGCCGGACTCACCCGCATGAATCCAGGCGCCTTCGCGCTCTACACCTGCCTTGGCGCGGGACTCTGGTCGCTCGTCCTCACCCTGTTTGGCTATTTTTTGGGCGGTAACGAAGCGCTCATCAAGGAATACCAGCACCACATCACCATTGGCGTCATTGCATTTGTCGCATTGATTCTTGGCGGATATATATGGTGGCAAAAACGGCATTGAAGCTTTAAGCGCCTGCCCCCCGGTATGACTGGTCAGGTCGCCCGATCAAAAGTAGGCCTCAAATCTCCAACTGCGCACCCAGTTCGACTACCCGGTTGGCGGGAATCTGGAAAAAGCTCATGGGACTGGCGGCGTTGCGTGCCATGGCGGCGAATATATGCTCCCGCCAGATCGACATGCCTTTCCCATGGGTGGGGATCAGGTTTTCCCGGCTGAAAAAGAAGGTCGTATCCATCAAGTCGAACTTCATTCCACAGGGGCACTCCGCCAGGGCCATGGGAATATCGATGTTGTCCATGAAGCCATAGCGGATGACGACATGATAGAAACCCTCGGCCAGTTTTGTCATTTCGAGCCGTCTGTCGGCAGCGACATACGGAACTTCCGCATAACGCACGTTCAGGATCACCACGCGTTCATGCAGGACCTTGTTGTGCTTGAGGTTGTGCAACAGCGCCGGGGGTACGCCATTCGCGTCTGCGGTCATGAATACGGCAGTCCCGGATACGCTGGTCGGCGGATAGGCCTGGATATTTTCCACGAAGGGGACAAGGGGCAATGCCTTTTCGCTCAGGCGCTGCATCACGATTTCGCGGCCGCGCTTCCAGGTCACCAGCAGGGTGAAAATCATCAGTGCGGCAATCAGTGGGAACCAGCCACCGTCAGGAATCTTGACGATATTCGCACCAAAGAAGGCAAGATCGATCGTCAGGAAAGCCAGCACGGTAAACAAGGTCACACGCGGCCCGATGTCCCATTGCACGCGCATGACCAGCCCCAGCAATAGGGTATCGATGGCAAAGGTGCCGGTTACGGCGATGCCGTAGGCGGCAGCCAGGTTGCTCGAACTCTGGAATCCCAGCACCAGCAGGGCGATGCCGACCGCCAGGGTCCAGTTCACGAAGGGAATGTAGATCTGCCCCGCCTCGGTGGCGGACGTGTGGCGAATGATCAGACGCGGCGCATAGCCCATCTGGATGACCTGGCGGGTCACCGAGAACGCGCCCGTAATGACGGCCTGCGAGGCAATCACGGTCGCCGCGGTGGCCAGGCCGATCATGGGATAAAGCGCCCATGCCGGGGCGAGCAGATAAAACGGGTTGCGCACGGCCTCCGGATTGGCCAGCAGCAATGCCCCCTGCCCGAAATAGTTGAGCACCAGTGCCGGCAGAACAAAGGCAAACCAGACCAGTTGGATGGGGCGACGTCCAAAATGCCCCATGTCGGCATACAAGGCCTCCGCCCCGGTGATTGCCAGAACGACCGCGCCCAGAATGAGAAAGCTGGCCGTGCCGTGTGCGGCGAAGAAATGCATGGCATGGATAGGCAGCAGTGCGGCGAGAATCTGCGGATGCTGAAGAATGCTGAGCGTACCGAGCAGGCCCAGCACGCCGAACCAGAGCAGCATGACGGGGCCGAACAACTTGCCGATGGAGGCAGTGCCATGTTGCTGGATGACGAACAGCCCCACCAGAATGCCCAGCGCAAGCGGCACGATGAACGGGTGCAGGGCCGGCGCGCCCATTTCCAGCCCCTCGACGGCGGACAGCACGGAGATGGCCGGCGTGATCAGGGTGTCCCCGAAAAACAATGAGGCGCCGAGAAAGCCCAGCGACATGATGAGCCAGCGCGCCCGCGATCCCAGCGGGGCATGGCCTTGAAGCAGGGCGAGCAGGGCCAGAATGCCGCCCTCCCCCTTGTTGTCGGCCCGCATCATGACGCTGACGTACTTGAGGGACACCACCAGCATCAGCGACCAGAAAATCAGGGAGAGAATGCCCAGCACGTTGTCCTGGCTGAGTGCCAGGTGATGGCCGCCAAACACCTCCTTCATGGTGTAAAGCGGGCTGGTTCCGATATCGCCGAAGACGACACCAAGTGCGCCGAGAACAAGAGCGCGGGAAGTACTGGCTTTCTGATGAGGCTGGTTCATTATGTCCTGTGGCCACAACGCATCGCCTGAATTTTCAGGAGATGCTGGAACCGGTACGGGCATGGCCCGAACCGACATGCGTGAAACGCGTCGCGAATGATACGGTAGATACCGTGTTCCAGACAGCTTCCGACAGACAGACTGCCCCCTGACTGCCGTTCCGATAACCGGAGCATGGGGGCGGCCAGTGAAACCCTGTGATTTGTGGAAGGAGGCTCACGGCACAAGAGGTATTTGCCGCACTTTGTCCGCCGTCCATACACACCTGAATTCCCCAGCGGCTTCCAGCATCAACGATTCATCTCCGCCACGGCATCTTCCTGGATTCCTCATGTCGCCTGATTGCCGGAAAGACTGTTTCCTGTGTAGTAACTGACGCGCATACGCGGATCGAGATAAGCAAGCACGGTCACATCCAGTTCTGCAGGATGCAGGACCTTCTTCACGGAAAGCCCGGGTGCTTCGCACATGTCCAGCCATAAGGCTTCTTCCTTGGGCACATCCGGATCGTAAACCAGGAGCGAGGGTTGCAGGAGTTGCCCCGGGTTGACACTCATGATCAGACCAATCTGGCCATTGCTCAGCTGCACAATGCTCCCGGGCGGATATACCCCCATGCAGCGCACGAATAATTGCATCAACACTGGGTCATATTTTCCTTGTTCCTTCTTGAACATAAAGGAAATGGCCTCGGCAGGCGTCATGGATTCCGCAACATTGATACGATTACAGTAGTTATCGAAAGAATTGGCAATGCAGGCAATACGCGCGAGGCGTCCGATCTGCTCACCCTTCAGCTTGCCTGGGTAGCCGCTGCCATCGAGCAGTTCGTGGTGCTTGGCAATGACGTCCAGTGCAGCCGCGGATATTTCAGGCAAGCGTTGTGCCATATCCAGGCCATACGCCACATGCTGCTGGTAGAAATTCTGTTCGGCTTTTGTCCAGGGTGCTTTGTTGAGCAGAATCTGGCTGGGTATCTTTTCCTTGCCGATATCGTGCAACAGGGTGCCCAGTCCCAACGCACGCATTTCCTCGGAGTTCAGTTTTGCTTCCTTGCCCAGAATCAACGCCAGGACCGTGACGTTGAGGGCATGGTAATACGCTCCCTCATCCCCCGCCTTGGCATTCATCAAGTGCAGGACAACGTCCTTCTCCGCCAGCATCGAATCCACCATGTCAGACACCAGCGTCTGCGCCTGCTGGATCGCCTCGTCCGGGCGCGAAAACAGGTTGCACAACAATGATTTGACAGTGGAAGCACCGATAGAAAATTGCCGTTCACAACGTCCCAGCGACTGGCGTTGGCGCGAAAGCTTTTCGCGCCGCTCTTTCTTCTC